>JAJTDS010000019.1 GCA_021298605.1 Rickettsiales bacterium | reverse complement strand
GGAGTAGGAAAAACTACCCTACAAAAATCAATTCAATGCTTGTGGCCAATGGGAATATGTGTAAGTTTTGGTGATGCCTCAGGAACTCCAGAACCATTTAATATAGATGAATTAACCGCGAAATCTCTTAGTTTATGTAGGCCATTAATGCCTTACTATAAATCTAATCGCCCAGAATTAGTTCTTACTGCTAATGAAATATTCTCCTCTATTAAGAAAAAAATAATCAGACCGCAAATAAAAACCTACAATTTTAGCGACTTTGCAAGAGCTCATCAAGCCTTAGAAAGCCGTGCCAGCATTGGCTCAATTGTGTTGACATTATAATTAAAAATCAATTAAAGCTTTGAAACTAATATCCCGAGCCTTTGAGCAACTTTTTGATAAATTAGAACTAGATCGCCTAGATCTCTGCAAAATATTTCTCTAATAATAACCCAAACTTTACGATTTATTAGCTAAACAAAACATTGAACTCAGCCCAACAAATGATAAGCGGAAATTTTCTAGAAAATATTTTTAAGGTAAAAACCTCATTTTTTATTATTTTTATTATTTTAGTTACAAGCATTACATCTTTTGAAATATCAAAAAATTTTGATTGGGTACGACCCTTAGATTTAAATTCCGAATTTAATAAAAATAATAATCAAATTTTGTCGCTGGTTTTATTATTTGCAGTTCTAAAAGTAATTGTTCGTTTTTGGGATTTTTTAGTTTCAATTTCCAATTATGGAAAATTACACAAAGAAATTTCCAGAGACAATATTGGAGCTACTCTTATCCAAATTGGGATTAGGAAATCAATAATTGAATTTATTAATTTCAAATACCAAGGCAAAGTAACCTTACACACAATTAACAATCTTCAACATTACAATAAAATTACCATAGAAATTAGTGCTGGCAATTCAATCAAGCATCAAGAGTACACTATACAGGATAATAATTTTATCGAATTATTTAAAAAACATGCCAATATCGATATGCAAAATAACGAATTTACCATAGTTTATAACAGAACTAATGGATCTAACGACATTTCTCCAGATTTTTTGAATAAAATGAATGAATTTAAAAATTCGCTAGAAAATGAAATTAAGCTACTTTCTTTATTATTTGATTCAAACATTACTGGACCTTTTTTTCTAAAGATGTTGTGGTTAAAATTTTGGCGAAAGGAATATTAAATTGTTGATTAGGAAATTTATACTAACTTGCATTTATTGCCGAAAATATTCTTAGTAAAAATTGCCCCCAGCAGAAATTGTCCTAGTAAAAATTGATTGACTGATTATAATTTATAAGCAATATTGACAATTATTTTTATTTTAATTAAACTTTATTTAATTAATGAATCAATCATCACAAAATTTTATCACTATCTATACCGACGGAGCCTGCTCGGGGAACCCCGGTGCCGGTGGCTGGGGAGCTGTTCTACTATATAAAGAACATCGCAAAACCATTTCTGGATTTGTTGCCGAAACAACTAATAATCAAATGGAAATTAAAGCGGTTATTGAGGCCCTTAAATTAATCAAAAAATCATCTTCTATAAATATTTATTGCGATAGTCTTTATGTGCAAAATGGCATTACCAAATGGATATTTAATTGGAAAAAAAACAACTGGCGAAGTGCTGACAAAAAACCAGTTAAAAACATTGAATTATGGCAAGAATTAGAAAAAGAAACAATCAAACATATCATAAATTGGCATTGGGTTAAAGGGCATTCAGGTAACAAATTAAATGAAGAGGCAGATAAGCTCGCCAGAGAAGCAATAAAATCAAACAAAAAATAATATCAATCAATGAAAAAATCTAAAATACCCTATTTATTTTTTGCATTTTTTGCGGTAATTATCGCCGTTGACTCTTATTATATCTATCTTTCGCAAAAAACTTGGCACGGAATAGTGGGAGATTCAAGTAATAAATTCAACAAAACACAATATCAGCCAATTATTGATAAAGAAAAAAAGCAAAATTCTTTAAATTGGCAAGTGGCAATCAACATTAACAACCTTTCACAACGAAAAATTAAAATCAACATCTCTGCAAAAGACAAAAACTTACAAACAATAAATTTTGAAAAAATAATAATTGATTTTCGTAGAGCTGGCAAAGAAGAGTTTGACTTCTCAATCAACAAAAACAATATTAACGATATTATAGTTGAATTTCCTGATTTTGGAAGATGGCAAGCATCATATAGTTTAATAGATAAAAAAGGCAATATCTATCAAGATAGTAAAAATTATTTAATAAAATAATGAAAAACTGCCAACATTGCGGTCAAAGCAATTATCTTGAAGATTCAAATTTTTGTTGTAATGGCTGTAAAGAAGCATTTAAAATTATCAATGAATTAGGTTTTGCAAATTATTATAAATTACGAAATCAAAATGAAGATAATCTAAAATTAAAGCCTGAAAATCAATATTATCAAGACATCGCTAATTTTTCTACTCAAAAAAATAATATTGATAACCAACAAAATAATTCATTTGAAATTAACTTTTTTGTTAAAGGTTTGCATTGCGGTGCTTGTATTTGGCTAATTGAAAGCATTCTCAAAAAAAACCCATTAGTAATAGAAGGCAGAATAAATCTATCGCGAAAGAGCCTTTATATTAATTATAGTGGCGATAAATCCACAATTAACAGCATCATTAAAATCATCAATAATATTGGCTATCAATTAATGCCACTCGATAAAAAAATTATTGATGAAGCAGAAAGATCAAATAATAACGAACTCTTTAAGGCAATGTCAGTTGCGGGCTTTGGAGCGGGCAATATTATGCTTTTTTCTTTTGCCCTTTGGTTTTATGGAGTCGAAGAAATGGGGATTGCAACCCGTAATTTTTTACATTTTTTTTCTGCCTTATTAGCACTCCCTGTAATTATTTATTCATCACAAGTTTTTTTTAAATCTGCTTTTAATGCAATTAAAAACCGCTACTCTCACATGGATATACCCATTGCCATTGCTATATTCTTGGCTTGTTTAGTGAGTTTAATTGAGGCCTATTTAAAAAAACCGCACATCTATTTTGATTCCGCAGTAATGCTGATATTCTTTTTGCTTATTGGTCGATATCTCGATCACAAAACCAGAAAAAAAGTTACTAGCATAGCCACTGAATTTACAATGCTTAGTGCTAGTTATGGGGTTCTAGAAAATTCAAATGGCACTACAGAATTAATTTCTATTTCACAATTAAAGGCAGGAATGGTTGTTATTGTTGGAGTGGGAGAAAAAATTCCTTGCGATGGTATAATTATTGATGGCAATAGCAAGATTGATGCCTCAATAATTAACGGCGAAACTAATCCACAAAAAATGGTCATAAATTCTAATGTTTTTGGCGGAACAATTAATTTAGAAAATCCAATCAAAATTAAAATAACTAAATCTTTTGAGGAAAGCCTGCTAGCGGATATTATAAAAATTACCGATAATATTGAAAAAAATAAAAGTCGCTTTGTTAGAATAGCTGATAATTTAGCAAAATTTTATACTCCGATCATTCATTTATTAGGGCTCGCAACTTTTTTTATATGGCTGTTAATTTTTAATTATCACTGGGCAGATGCTTTAATCAATGCCACCGCAGTGTTGGTAATTTCCTGCCCTTGTGCCTTAGCATTAGCAGTACCAATAGCTCAAACTTTAACTACTGCCAAAATGCTAAAGAAAGGAATCCTAATAAATTCTGGTGAAGCATTGGAAAAGCTACAAAAAATTAACTTAATTGCTTTTGATAAAACAGGCAGTCTTACCGAAGGAAAGCCCAAATTGATTAAAATTATCAATCTTAATCAACAAGAAATTATTAACTACCCCCATCGCACAGCAGAAAAGCAAGGCTTAGACAACAACCTAGAACTAATACTTGCCACACTTTCAGCCAATAGTCGTCACCCTATTTCTCAGGCAATTAATCAAGAATTTAACCATAATCAAAATATTAGGCTAGAAAATATTAAGGAAGAAAGAGGTCTAGGCATATCGGGGTTTTATCAAGATAATCAAATAAAAATGGGCAGAAGAAGTTTTTGCGAAATAAATAATAATCATCACCAATTTATAGAATCAACCTTAGAAAATACCAATTATCTTCATTGTTTTGTTAAATATAAGGAAGAAGAATTAATGTTAATATTTAGCGATCAACTCAAAACAGATACCTCATTTGTTATTGAAAAACTAAAATCATTAAAAAACAAAATCATAATATTGTCAGGAGATCTCGATATTACAGTATCACAAATTGCAAAAACATTAGAAATAGAAGAATATTACAGCGAACTAACCCCAATTGACAAAGTAACAATATTACAAAAAAAGGCCAGCGAAGGCTATAAAATTTTAATGATTGGCGATGGTCTTAACGATGCACCAGCAATTGCAACTTCCCTAGCCTCAATAAGCTTCAATAGCGGTTCAGATATAACCAAAAATAATTCGGATATCATTATTCAAGGCACTCGCCTAAAGCCAATTATTGATATATTTAACCATTCTGCATTTAGTCTAAAAATAATGAAGCAAAACCTCGCCTTAGCATTAATTTATAATGCCATTGCCATACCATTTGCTATGTCTGGTTTGGTTGTTCCTTTATTTGCAGCAATTGCAATGTCCTCTTCTTCTTTGATAGTATTGTTAAATTCTTTGAGAATTAATCGCATAATCTAATCATCTATTTATTAATCGTTGGTAAAGCACGACTATTTATCTAATAATTCTCCCCTTGAGGGAGTTGTTAGATAAATAAGTTATACCATCCAATTACCAGCCTTCACCCTACTACTATCGTGAGGATAGCTGAACTAAAAATAATAACGATGAGAAAGAGTTGGGGCTGATTCCGATGCATCAAAAACTCGTCATGCCCTTAAAACGACACCCAGAAATAGGACAAGCTAGGTCCCGACTTTCGTCGGGATGACAAAGAAGGGGAGCTTCAGCCCCTTGACCTAATGATAACGGAATGCAACTTCACCACAAGGGGTTGAAACCCCTTATTGCCGAAGGGGGGGAAATCTAACACATAACTTCACCGCAGACCGAAACCGCTTATCTCCTTCTTCTTATGGGGTCAAAGCTCTAATTTTGTTGAGCTTGCAAGATGTTAATTTTTGCCTCTTCTAAAGTTTTAGAAATGAAGCTTTCAATGGCATTCTTGGCTAAATTCTGAGCTAAAACTTCTTTAACTTCTTGATAGGGGGCAATTTTTGCCGGTCTCTCATCTTCAAATTTAATGATAATCCATTTATTAGAACTCTGTATTGGCTTAGCAACTTGACCTTTATTAATGGCTTTTATTTGCTTAATGATTTCAGCAGGAAGTGCATCTTCAAGAACAAAGCCAATATTACCGCCTTTTTTAGCATTTTTTTTATCTAAAGATTTTTTTCTTGCTTGAGTGGTAAATGAAGCGGGCGATTTGAGAAGAAATTGATAAATTTGATTTGCCTCTTTTTCGGTTTTAACCGCAATATAACTAATATTAATATCTTTTTTATTTTTTAACTTAATAACTAATTCATCATAATTTTTCTTGACATTTTTTTCATCGCTCGCTTCTTTTGCTAAGGCAATAAAAAGCTTTTGCTTTAAGAGCTCAGATTCAAAAATTTTAAGCGCTTCTTGATAGTCTTTATCTTTGTTAAGACTTCTTGCTTTGGCTTTTTTGTAGGACATTTCTTTTAAAATCAACTCTTTGATAAAAATTTCTTTTTGCTCTGCCGTAAGCTTTTCAGGAGTTAAATCTTTAAATTTATCATTTTTAGCAATTAATTTTTCAAGCTCAATTTTAATATCTTTTTTGGTAATTTCTCCGTCTGAATATGTTGCAATAACCGTTTGTGCTGAATTTTTTGCAACAGCAACTTGACTTGAAGCATTACCATTAAAAGAAGCTTGACAAGATGCTAAAAACATAATTATTGGCATTGCGGTGAAGAATTTTGGTTTCGATATATTTATTTTCATAATTATTTATGGGTTGGTTGGTTAATAAAATTGTTTATTTATTTGACAGATTCTCTTGATCTCGATCTTTTCCGTCATCATTTTTTTGACATTCAGGAAAAGATTTTGCATCATTAAGAATAGAGCGGACTAGAGCTTCAGAGATATTGTTTTCAGTATCTATTTTCGCTCTTTCTGGCGTAGAAATATTTGAGTTTCTTATTGTTGATGGATGAATTACCGCTACCAAAACCTCTCCAAGTAATGCAATTAAAGACCAATATTCATGAACCTTATCTTTTAGTTCATAGGTTTTGAGGAGTTTGGCTAAATTATTATTTTCATCGAGGAAATATTCTCCTTCATTGATTTTTTGCTTATCTTCAGTAAGGAGATAATTGCCTTTCTTAGTTTGCTTGATTTGAATTTTATTATTAGAAAAATCCACCTGTTTAGGGTTAATATTTATTGATCTATCTTTAAGAGAAGATTTCGATGGGTAGTGGATTAAAGAGGCTTGGGCTTGGTAGTTCCAATAACAATAAGCAGGAATAGCAAAAAGAGTAAATCCAGCCAAAATACCGTAAGCTTGGCAGACCTTACTTGTCCCGTAATCATGAGATGAAGAAACTCTAACATAACAATATTTGCTAGACTTTCTCTCCCGCTCTATTTTTGCAGAGGATAATTTCTTGGTAATTTTGTCAGTGAAGTCTCCCCCCGATTTACTTAATCCCGAGTCAATTCTTTCGTAACTTAAATCAGAATATATTAGGCTAGATACATCTATTTTGGGATAATCCTCTAATTTAACATTTCCCCCAGGAATCCCTGCACATCCTCCCAACAAAGACATTATTAAGATTGTTTTTACTAAATTTTGCCAGAATATTTTTTTAAATATCTTCATTGTTGATTTTCCTTTGTGATTGGTTTACTAAATTGTTGTCCAGAGTTGCAGTTGGAAAGAATGCATTCATAGTTTGAGTGATGGCTTTTTAAACCAAAAAACTCAAACAAACTAATAACATTCACCCCACTCCAAATCCCCTCAAATATATTGCCATTTGCTCCAAGCACATTACCAACAGAATCTCCAGAGTTGTTTTGCTTCTTAACTTCACCAACTCCAACATAATTTCCTATTTGAAGCATATCAAAATAATTAACAGGAGTTCCCGAGAATTGAACTTTAAGCACTGATTCTCCTTTGGAGTTTAGATATTGATTTGGATTAGAATTTAGCAGGGTAAGATAATTTCTAAGCCCACCACCAGAATGACCAGCTAGAGTTATAGTTTGACCAGTTTCTTTGGCATTATTGGTGATTGCAGTAATAAATTGTTCATCTGTTGCCTGACCTTTAGTTTGGATTAACCCACCTAAAATATTGGCTCCAGCATAGTTGACAGAAACCTCACCAAGATCCGAGAGAAGGCCTGGAAAACCACCTATTCTTCCTCCCCATTTTTCGCTACCTAGAAGGCTAGTAAAATATTTTACCGATTTTTCTTTTGTACTCGGGTCATATAATATTGTAATTTTACCATTCTCGTCGGTTGAGCCAAGTTGCATTTTAGCATTTCTAGTGGCATCGTTAAGATTATTCATAATTCCGTTTGAGAATAATTTATTTGAAGCAAGAGATGGGTCAGCAAGATAATCCTCTAAAGTAAATGCCTTGCCTATTTGGTTTCCATCTTTGTCAATTGTAATTAATTGACGATCTTGCCCAACATTAAGAGCAATTGTTTCTATATCCAATTCAGTTTTGATATTTGTTAAATCAGAACTTATCCCATCATTAATATTACTAAACCCTCTTAATGGATTAATTTGATAAGCTAGGTTAATAAGAACATCCCCAATATTTGATACAAGACCAGAACCCATATTTGCAATAATAGATTCTGTTGAATCGCTTTGTTTTATGTCGCCAGATAGAGTTCTGTTGCCCGTAGATTGATCGCCAGCTTTCATTTGATTTTCTGTGGAATTTCTTCCAAACTCAAATGTTTCTTTAATATTAATTGGATCAACAGTTAGAGATTTAGTTATAATTTGCGATTCGGCGATGTTTCGATTAAGATCTCCGCTGTAATTAGTTCCACCGCTTATTGAGATTAATTTGTTGTTACTATCAAGCTTAAGAGAAGTTCCTGTTTTAATCATTCCGCCCCCAATTATTGAGTTTGTAATTTGTTCAAAATCATGCATTGAGTAGTTAAGAGATAATGAAACACTGCCTTTGGAGCCCCCTCCTAATCCACCACTTCTAGCACTTATACCAGCACCAATGCCAAAACTTCTAGCAAAATCAGAATCGTAGAGATTTGAGTAAGTAAAAGTATTAGTGTTTAAGGTGAGATTACCACCGTCAATTCCATTTGATCCGATTTGTCCGTTGGTTGAATTGGCAATCACACTGCCAACTAGATTGGCATTTTGTCCGACATTGATAGCAACAGAGCCTGTTCCCAAAATTGAAGCCTGATTATCAACCCAACTTCTATTAGCAACAGTCTTAGAATAGGAATTATTAGCATTTACCGAATCTCCACCACGATTACTGGCAAAACCTCCGCCAATAGTAAAGGAAGTAGATTTTGAAGTTGATGTGTTTTGTCTGGATTCAAGATTAAGATCTACTGCGGTTAGGATATTGATGTTATTAGCGAGGATGTTGCTGGAGATGATATTGGTATTGTTGCCAGAATTTAAGTTGAAGTGATTATTTGCCACTAGGCTTGAATTAATATAATCTTTTGATTCTGATTTACTTTTAGAAAATGCAATACCGCCACCCCCACCTTTACCAACTAACAAAATAGAAGCTGTTTCATCAAAGCTTCTACTAAAAGAATTTGAGTTACTGGTATCAGCAAGAATATTTATATCTCCCTTGGTAGCATTAAGATTGATGTTATTTTCTGCTTTTAAGTTTGATGAATGAATATTTATATCAGAATAATTTGAAGTAAGATTAATATCTTGATTAGAAAAAATATTATTATTAACCACATCACTTTGCTTGAAGCCTGATTTTTGTTGCGAGTAAACTAACTCAACTGCAATGCTAGCACTTCCTACACCGCCCTTGCCAGCATTATTTATTTTATTAGCATCATTAATATATTTAGAATTTTCTGCAAAAGACTCATCAAGACTATCCCCTTCCGCAATATTCAATAATAATGGATAATAAGTTGCAAGATAAGAAGAGCCTCCTATTGCCAAGTAATTTATTGCTGAATTAATAGCGATAAACTTAACTGCATTTTTTGGATCAACATCTTTCAAACCTTCAATACTCTTCCAGACATCTTTAAAATTATAACCCATTCCAGCTTTAATATGGGCAGAGAAATCGTAAGAAGAATTAATCTGCTCAAAAGAGTCGGAGGAGGTTAAAAAATTAATATCATTAGCAGAACTTAAAGTGATTGAATTTTGGGTTGAGGCAATATTAGAAGAATTTATATTAATATTGCCCTTATTGCTATTATTTTGCGAATCAGCGAGACTTAAAGAAGCTCCAGAACTAATATTAACTTTTGATCCAACGATATTTGAAGAAACTACAGTTTTTTGATTGGTTGTGGTTGGTGAATAATTGCCATCAAAGCCAGCATATAGAGCTAATTGACGAGAATTAATTTCAAACCCAATATTCTCTTCAATATGAAAAGAACTACTTTTTTTGCTATTATCATTATAAGCAGAAAGAATGTCAACATTGCCGTAATCTGAAATCAGATTAACACTACCTAGATTGGCATTAATGTTGCTCGCAATAATTTTTAAATCATCTTGCGAGATTAGATTAATATTGCCGTTTAATGAATTTAATTTTGAAGCAACCTGAGCTGATAAGACATTAGTTGAAGTATTGCGATTAATTTGAACAAAAGTCAGGCTATCATTTGATAATCCAAGATCAATACCGGTTTTTTGAACAGCTTGATATTTATAATTGCTATCTTTGGCACTTAGAATATTGATCATTGCTTCATTATTGATAGTTTCTGTGTTGGTTGCATTATCTAGGTATCTACCCGCAAGAATATTGAGATTATTTATAGAACTAAGATTAGAGGCAACGATATTGGTATCGGAGCCACTATTTATATTGATATTATTTCCCACTCTCAAATTAGAAGAGAGATTTTTAATTTGCTGCTCCATATCTTGGCCTTCCTTAACATTATTAAAGCCTTTTTTATGGATTTCAATTAAAGAATATAATGTATCTTGAGCGGTTGCTATATTTATATTATTTTTAGCAACTAAATTAAGATCGATTCCTGAAGATAAATTACTGCCCATAATCTTAATATCACCACCTCTTGAATCAAGAGAAATATTGCCAATTGCCGTAATTTCAGAGGAAATGTTATTAGTTTGGTCTATAATTGAATGACCACCCTTCTTAGAATCTCCCCAGCGAGCCTCACTTCTATTTCTAACTTCAAGAGTAGAAATATTAATGTCACCAGCAATTGTAGCAGAAAAGTTTCCACTAGATGTGACACCGTTTCCTAGATTATTTTTATTGACATTGATTTGTGCGGCCAGATTTTCAAAATCTTTTTTAGCATTAATGGCAATTACTCCCGCTTCAATTATTGCGGTTTTGGCAATATTACTAAAAATATCGGTTCCGCCATTATGAGCGATAGCAATTGAATTTAAAGTTGAGTTATTGTTGATATTTCTGCCTGCAGTTAAGGTTACAGAATTGTCGGCTTTGATAGTAGATTTATTAGCAAAATCTCCTAATGAGGTAATGATTAAATTGCCACTTGTTCCTGCTGGCTGTTTTGAATTAGCGGTAGCAAGAATATGTCCGTAATTATTTACATTGCCGCCAGCATTAATGTTAATATTATTAGCAAGAAGAGTTGATTCTTTTAGATTGATTGAACTTAGATCAATTTTTGAAATATTATTTTTAGCTAAATAAATGCGAGGAACCGCCACTAACTGGGTTTTTCCATCGGCTAATTTTATAGTTTCAGCTTGATACCAGATAATATCAGATTTAAGAGCAGAAACTTGCTCTTCAGTTAATTTAATTCCCGGAATAAGATTAAGTGAAGTTTGTTGACTATAAGCATTATCTATTAGTTGATTAATATTATCTTGCCAATTTAACTCACTCCATTGTCTTTGTTTATTGGTTTCTGCAATAACTTGCTGGTTAATTGCATTCCATTCATAAAAAGGGTCGCCAAGCCATTTAATATTATTTTGATTAGGATCAAAACCAAAGCGAGATTTATAATAAGCACTACCTGTTAATTGATTAGGGTCATTGCTTCTATAAAAGCTGGCAATTAAATAATCACTATCAGGACTAGCTTTCTTAAAAAGCCCATTATTAGCAGTTGGAATTTCTATTCGCCAAACTGATGAATTTGGTTTGCTTGGATTAGAACCTTCTTGAGCTGGTCTATATTTAGCTAAGTCATAATCTATAATAGGAGAATCGAGATTTATATTATTGGTTGTAGCAATATTCAGCAAGTTGCCAGAGGAAATTATTGCGGGACGATTTGATTTTAGAGATGCTTTATTTTGATACCAATTTTCATATCGAGCAGATTTACAACCACTCCATTTGCATTTTTTCCAGTGGGTTTGGTAAATATAAGGCACCACAACCTCAAAACCCGTTCTAACATTATTTAGATTATCAGTATTAATGTTTACAATATTTCCAGCACTAATTTGCGATGAGTTATTAAGAATATTATTTGCTTCAATTTTAATTATGTTTCCTGCTTTTATTGATGATTCTTTGCTATCAAGAATTGAAGTTACTTTATCATAACCATAAAGCACAGTATTTTTCCATGCCGAATTAATACCGCGATAAACAATCCTAATTATTGCACTTTCTGGATTAAGCGGATCAAAAAGCTTATCGCCGACCATATCTTTGGCAACATTTTCAAAATCAAAGGCCTTGATATTTATATCACCAAGAGAGGTGGTTATTTTTGCACCATTCAAATTTAATATTTTGCTTGCAAATGATTTAACCTCTACTCCATTTTGCATTCCCTTATCTGCATTTGCAAATGATTGAGTTTGGTAAATTTCTTTTAGTTTTTGATAAATTCCAAAAGCATATTCCTTGCTATATTCACCAATATTTAATCTTGATATTTTAGCCCGATCATCGCCAGAATAATTAATTATCTCATCTACCAATTTTTGACTAAAATCACCTTTAATATTTATATAACCACCAGCAACCATCTGATTAAAAATTTGTTCAGCTTTATTTCCAATGCTATTTTGTACAATATTGGCAAGATCCTTAGTTTTTACACTCGCTTCGACTGGGCTTGTTTTTTGTAAAAGAGCACCAATTTCAGCTTTGAGAGCAGAAAAACGAATATCAAGATTAAGATTTTGATAGTTATTGGATAAATTATAAAAACCACTCTTAATATCGCCATTTTTTGAGATATAATTATTATCAATAAGATTATCCATCAAAATTTGATTTTCATTATAAAGAATCTTTGAGTTGAAACCCTCACCCAAGAAATCACTATCTTTAAAAATATAATTATTATCTTTTTCAGATAAAGTATTAAAAATTGCATTTTTTGCCAATCCATATTCACCGTCACCTGCAACAGAAGAGAAAGCTGTCGCAAAATCATCAGCATTATTAAAATTAAAGTTGTCGGTTTTATTGCCATTAGCATTAAGATATCCAGCTTCAACTAATTCTTCAATTAAACGGTTGGCAGAATTATCCAGCGATTTAGTAATTTTGCGAAATGAATAATTATTAAGCGATGCTTTATTTACAAGACTAAAGCTCTCATTAATATTGGATTGATAATTTAAAATTGATGAATTTGATGATTTTATTCCATCAATATAAAATTTTTCAGTAATATTTCCCCAATTATCAATAAAACCTTCTTTTTGTAGTTGAGTGTAAAGCTGATTTGCATTAGTAATATTGTTGATTGGAAGATAATTAACTAAACCAAAATCTAATGAATCAATCACATCCCCAACCGCTTTATTGGTAAAAATTTTTTCAACGGCAATTTTATAATTTATGAGTCCAGAAGTATCGTCAACAAGATCAACCTGAATTACATTTCCAGCTCGGGTAAATTTATCGGTAATTTTTCCATCCAGAATATAACCGCCAGAAACTAACTTGGCATAAAGTGTTTCATAGCTATTGATATTATTTGTTGGCCGATAATCAATTGAATTAAAATCATCAACTCTTACTTTATTGATTGATTTTGTAAAATTAATTTGATGATAAATTTTTTCTTTATAAGAATTAAATTGAGAGTCAAGCTTAAAAACATCTGCATTTGCAAGTAAAGTAAAGACTGAAGTAACATTGCCATTAACATCAATATAGCCCTTGTTTCTTAATTCATTTATTAATAACCCACTCATATTATTATCAGCTTCAAAAATAGGAAGGAAAATATTTTCAATAATTCTGCCATTGCGAGCATCTTGCAATAATTGATAAATATCACTTTTAAGATAAATAATATCTCTATCATCACCAAGCACAAGACCACCAGCTCCATTGTTTTTAGTATCATCGTAGAATTTTTGCAAAACCTTGCCATTATCATCAAGATAACCATTTTTTTGAAGAGAATTATAAATTTCTCCTGCCTTCGAATCAAAATCTCTAACAATCTGATCGAGGCTGTTACTGCTATTACCACTTTGCACTATTTTTGCAGAAAGGCTAGATAAAGTATTGTATATAGAGTCTTTGTAAGCAGTAAAAGATGGTAAAATATTTATTTTCAAAAATGAGTCCAGATCTTTAAAACTATCGCTAATTTTACCATTATTATCAATATATTTTTGATCGATGAGAGCATTCCAAATATCTTCAATTTTATCAAAAGAGAGTGTCAAAAAATCATATTTTGAAACATTCCCATATAAAGCATTGTACAGCTTGCCATTAATATTGATATCGCCATTAAGGGAAAAAATTTCTCCAGCATTATTGTTAGTGGCATCATTCGCAATTGTTCCATTGACATTTAAGTTAATGTTTTGATTGGCATAAAGCGAGCCATAATTAGTAAGATTGCCATCAAGATTAACTGTTAGATCAGAGTTATTTGCACCAACTCCTGTTCCAATTGCCAGTAAATATCTATTATTAACAAAGTTTTGAGCGGCAAGATTAATTTTACCTTCGGAGAAAATATCGCTATTGTTGGCAACATTATGGCTTGAAGCGAGGCTTAGATTTCCTTTCGAGTAAAGCGATCCGGAATTACTATTATCTTTCAGTCCAAAAATAATATCTCCACCCTTATTGATAATTTCTGTGTCGCCAACTGAGTAAGATTGATAATTGTGATTAATGTTGCCATTTGTGTTGTTGGTAAGGCTTAAATTACCCCCAGAATAAAGATCTTTGTAGGAAATTCCAGTAGAGGCAGTAATTGATAAATTGCCAATAGTCTTGATTTGGCTTGTATCAGTGAAACTTGCATTACTTGTTATTGTTGCATCAGCCCCTGCTTTAATTAAATAAGAGTTAATAAAATTACCCGAATCTATTATAATAGATTTTATCGCCTCAACTGAACCGACCTGATTATTAAAAAGATTGGAGGCTTTTATTGCAATATCACCTAAAGAAAAAAGAAGAGAATTATTTTCAAAATAAACTGAATCAATAGTAATTTTTTCTTCCGCTTTGATTGAGACATTATTTCTTATTAAATTATTTTTGCTATTTAAAAAGATCGAACCCATAGCATAAAAATTATTTGCTTGCGATGAGCCATTAAACTCAATTCCATTAACACCAATTAAATTAATATCAGCCAAAGATCTTGTAATTTCAAGACTTTCAGGAGATGAATATCTTCCAAAGATAATATTGCCATTATTACTCACAATATTGATATTATTTTTAGCATCAGCTTTTTCATACTCAATATTAGCAACAGAATTAATATCAATTTTATCCGCACTTACTAAATCGCCCCTTAACCTAACTCCTAACCCATTTTCAGTGGCAACAATCCCAATTAATCCGCCATACATACCGCCCACAGCAGAACTATCTAATCCAAATAGTGGCTTATTCAAGCTTCCCGCCATTGAATCAGAATTAATATTTTTAGTTTGATAATCATAAACACCATTACCAAGACTTATATTAATTGACCCCTTATTATGAATATCTCCCATTATTTGCACTTCACGACTAACAATATCAAGAGAAGCACCATCAAGATTGATGCCTAAATTTTTATAACTAGAAATATCATCTCCAGAAATTACTATATTTGCATTTGATTGATTAGAGATTTTAAAATTATCAATATTACCAGTCTGCGGATTTATATTTGAGCCACCAGTAATAATTGTAACCCTTGGAATATTGATAAAAGTTGAGCCCTTGATATCAAAGCCATTACCATTTGCAATCACTAACTCTGCTTTTGTTGGGCCAGCAATTTCAATTGTACCATTTATGCTACTGCGTTCGTGGCCGAGGTCTTGGTTAATGATGATAGTAGCAGGATTCACTCCATCAGCATTAAAATGTGGATTACCGTAAATTTGACCAGCTAATTTAGTATCAACCGTTACTCCTTTGGCATTATTTATAATCTGATTATCATTTTTAACATTATAACTATTCCAATTATTTAAACTAATCCCCGCTTGATTTGGTGGTGCAATATTTACAATTGGAGTGCCGTTTGGTGCTCTATCGGTTGTAGTGTTACTGCTTTCATTTGGAACAAGATAAGGAATATCAATTTGATTAATAGCATAAGTATTGGATAAAATCTGAAAAAATAAAAAAATAGCAATTTTTATTATGCTAAATAAGCCAGCAAAATCAATATATGAGATAATATTTCTTAAAATTAATTTTAAATTATTACAAACTCTTCTCATAGAAAACCAAGGTTAAAATTGAGCGAGAAGTAAATAGTTTCATTGTCTTTGCTAATATTATCAATATTTTGCAAGAATCGTGGAGAATGAAGGCCTTTTGAGTAGATAATATTCCAATTAGCTAAATCGCCATAATAGTTCAAAGCAACCCCAGCACCACTCATATAGCCTTCGTTACTTGATCCATCAATTACATGATTGCGGACATAGCCATAATCATGAAAAATACCAAAATTGAGTTTTGAAATCTTTGTTGCAATAGAGTGTTTATCACCATAATTCATTAATTTAGAAGCGATAATAAGATTTGGCAAAAAGCCCACAACATTAACAGATAAATCATTTTTAACTGAATAGCCATTATCACCAGAGATGATGCTTTCTTGAAAGCCCCGCAGATTATACTTTCCCCCCAAAATAAATTTATCAGAACCATAAAGAGTGCTGTCGCTTTTAACTGTATCAATAGTTAGTTTATGATTAAAAGGAATTGATGTTCTAGGGATTTTAAAATTTATGTTGGTTTGAGCATAAAGACCATAAGTTTCAAACTGTGCATGAGGACTAGCTTTAGGAATGTTTTTATCGTCTTTCATTGCCCCAAAAATAGATAAGCCCTTGCTATATTTGGGCTGAATATTGAGAATAGCAAATGGAAAATAAAAAACCCCGTTTAGCAAAAAATTACCCTCCGCTTTTCTTCTGCTATTAACCGGAATATAGGTGCCAGCAAAATAGCTATCTGTATCATTTTCTTTAAGCTCAGCTTTAAGAGAAATTTTATATTTTTTGTCACGAGACAAAACCCAATCTAGATAATAAGTTTTTTCTTCACTATTTCCTGATGATTTAACTTGAGATAAACTTCCAGTAGCTGTTAGTTGATATTTTGAATAAGAATAGCTAGAGCCCAAAGTCCAATATCCATAAGGAGCAGAAAATGAACCATAAAAAACCTTGGAGAAACGATTATTGCTATTATCATCAACTCCAATCATATCGTTAAAACCTTTACTTGAACCAAAAAGCGGAATAGCATTACTTTCAGAATAATTAAGATAGATGTTATCATTAATTGCCAGCAAATTATTGCCATCAAGAGAAGCTTTGTGCTTGATTTTGCCAGTAGCTTTTTGACCAGAATTATCAACACCAAAAGATAAATTTAAGTGATTGGAAATTTGATTTTCGATTACCGCATTGCTAAATCCGGGCTTTTTGGCTGGCATAAAATTAATTTTGACTTGCTGTGAATTTAATCGATTAAATTGATCCACACCCTGCTCAATATCGCGAATATTTATTTCGCTACCATTTTTTAAAGATGGAAAAGCAAAAAATCTTGCTGTTTTTCGACGAAAAGGTAAGAAACTATTGACTTTACTATTATCATTAACCTCAAATTTTTCAAGCCTTCCCTCTTCAATTATTATCTTAATGATTCCAGATAAGGAATTGGAATAATCGAAATAGAGGCGAGCTAAAAAATAACCTTTTTTTTGATAATATTGGAGAATTTGATTGCTTAATTTCACCAGATCTTCTTTAGCAAGACAAGTAGGTTTTTCTCTTTTAGATATTGAATTATGAAGAGGTTTTATGAATTTGCGATTCAGTGTCGAGGAATATATTTTATGATTACCGACAATTTCAAATTCTTTAATCGGGAAGCAGTTTTTATCGTTAGAGATTATTTGAGAGCTGGGTAAATTTGAGCTTTTTTCTTTTACTTTATCAATATTCTTAACTTCTTCAGCCTCTTTTTGGCGAAGAAAATTTTTTTTCTCACTTTCAATTATTTGTTTAGCTTGAATATCTTGTTGCTCTGCCAACTTTTGTTCTGCTATATTGTTGGCAGATAACTTATTGCAAATAAATAATATTAGCAGAAAAATAACTAAGTGGTTGATTAGTTTAGAACGACTCATTCTAGATTTTTTTATTGATACTGGTGAACAAAATTAATTTTTT
>JAJTDS010000051.1 GCA_021298605.1 Rickettsiales bacterium | reverse complement strand
AGTAGCTCACGGAGCAACTGGCAAAGGCAATGATCAAGTTCGTTTTGAGTTGGCTTATTATGCTAATAATCCTGAAATAAAAATTATTGCTCCTTGGCGAGAATGGGACCTCAACTCTAGAACTAAATTAATTGAATATGCAGAAAAAAATCAAATTCCAGTCGCTAAAGATAAAAGAGGAGAAGCTCCTTATTCGGTTGATGCTAACTTATTACACACTTCATCTGAAGGTAAAGTGTTGGAAGACCCTTCAATAGAAGCTCCAGATTATGTTTATCAAAGAACTATTTCTCCTGAAAAGGCTCCAAATAAACCAACAATAATTTCTATTCAATTTAAAAAGGGCGATGCTGTAGCAATTAATAACAAAAAAATGACTCCCGCTCAAATTTTAACTAAACTTAATGAATTAGGTGGCGAAAATGGAATAGGTCGTTTAGATTTAGTTGAAAATCGTTTTGTTGGAATGAAATCAAGAGGAGTTTACGAAACTCCGGGTGGCTCAATCTTGTTGGTTGCTCATCGTGCTATTGAATCTATAACTCTTGACCGCGAGGCGGCTCATCTTAAAGATGAATTAATGCCTCGTTATGCAAGCTTAATCTATAATGGTTTTTGGTTTTCTCCTGAAAGAGAAATGTTGCAAGCTTTAATAGATAAATCTCAAGAATTTGTTGAGGGTTCGGTTACTTTAAAGCTTTATAAGGGGCAGGCAATTGTTGTTGCAAGAGAATCTGCAAAAAGTTTATATTCTCAATCTTTGGTAACTTTTGAGGAAGGTCAATCCTACGATCATAAAGATGCACAAGGTTTTATAAAGCTCAATGCTCTGCGATTAAGAGTGGGAGCTGGTAGAAATAAATCAATCTCAAAATAATATCAATAATTTAAAATAAAATTTTATGAAAATAAAAAATACCATTAAAAGTTTTGCATTACTTGCATTACTTCTTAATACTACTAGCTGTGAAACTTTTAGAAAAATAGATTTCCGCAGAATGGACCCCCGTTTATTATTTGGAAAAAAAGTTTATTTTGATTCTAGACTTGATTCTTTAAATAATGTGCAAATGTTAAATATCAGGTTCTTTTTTGATGGAGAGTTAGAGGGGCATGGAATCAAGAAAGATAATGATGGCAACATTATCGATGCTCAAAATATTAAAATTAAATCAAAATGGCAAGGAAATAAGGGAACTTTGCAATTTGATTATTATCATGACAATCAACATCTTGATAGTAGAACTTGGTTGGTAACTCTTAATCCTAATGGTACATTTGAAGCAATAGGTCACGATATAATTGGGCAGGCTCACGGCAAACATAGTGGCAATGCTTCGCAAATAATTTATAACCTAATGCTACCAGATGAATATAATAGAAAAGTAGAAAATCATTTTGAAGATAAAATCTATCTAGTTGATGATAAATCAGCAATTATGATTAAAAAAGTTAGTAAATATTATCGCCCTGACAGCACTTGGATATTCTCAATTAAAAAAATGCCGAAAGATCCTTCGAAAACCAATGAATCTAAAGGAAGTACGGATATTAAAAAAGTTGAGCAATCTCCAATGCCTACTTTATCAAATCTGCCACCAGAATTGACAAAATTTCGTCCCAATCAAAAATTAATCGTTCAGCCTGATGAATAATCAGCAACCGGTTATATTTTCATATTCTTTTGAAGAACAGGGTTCTATATTAGCTCTCGAAGATAATCAAATTGCCACTGAACTTGAGAATAGTAATTTGTCTTGGGTTCATCTTGATGGTAATGCTACATCTACCAAATATTGGCTAGAAGCCAATGTTTCTTATCTTGATCATTTAATCATTGATGCTTTGTTGGCACAAGAAACCCGCTCTAGAATTATGGAATTTGAAGGCGGTTTGTTGATAATATTAAGGGGTGTTAATACTAATATTGATGCTAATCCAGATGATATGGTATCTTTGAGAATATGGGTAGATCAATATCGAGTTATTACTATTCAAAAAAGAGAAATGAATGCCTTATTTGATTTTAAAAATAATCTTGAGCGAGGCAGAAAAATCAAAGGTTCTGGCGAGTTTTTGTATAATTTAATTTATCAAATTTTATCAGAAATTTCTACGGAAATGCTTAATTTATCGCAAAGATTAGATAAATTAGAAGATTTGACTCTTAATAATGATAAAAAAAATAACGGCAAAAAAACCTTGCAAGGGCAATTATTAAAAAATGAATTGCTGGAATTGAGAAGTCAATTTGTTACTTTCAAAAGATACCTATCTCCGCAAAAAGAGGTTATTCATAAGCTTAAAAATTGTGAATATTTATGGATTAATGATTGGGCAAAGAGGCATTTTCAAGAGAATTACGATCAAATTACTAGAATGATAGAAGAAACCGATGAATTAAAAGAAAGGTCAAAAATATTGAATGATGAAATTGTTAATATAATCAATGATAAGCTGAATCGTCATATGTATAAAATTTCTTTAATAACAGTAATTTTTATGCCTCTGACCTTTTTAACAGGTTTATTTGGAATGAATGTTGGCGGTATTCCAGCAAGTCAAAGCCCATTTGGGTTTATTATCTTTACTAGTTTAATGATTTTTATTGCTATTTTGCAGGTAATATTTTTTAAAAAAAGAGATTGGTTTAGATAAATTTTAGTCAATTGATTTAAATTAAATTTAATCTTGATAATACTAATTAAGCTTGCAAAAAACTTTTTTTACATTTAAAAATTGCTATTTTTTACTAATTTTATTTTATTAAACTTATGCCAATTGAAATTTTGATGCCAGCATTATCTCCAACTATGAAAGAGGGCAACCTTGCTAATTGGACAAAAAAAGAAGGAGATAAAATCAAGGCTGGTGAAGTAATTGCAGAAATCGAAACCGATAAAGCAACTATGGAGGTTGAAGCTGTTGATGCTGGAATTCTTGCAAAAATAATAGTTCCTGCAGGTAGTGAAAATGTTGCTGTTAATAGTTTAATTGCTCTAATTATTGAAGAGGGCGAAAGTTTAGAATCGGTGAAAAATTATCAAATCAAGCAACCGGAAAGTAATCAATTAAATCAAAATCAAGAGGCTTCTAAAATTAGTGTTCAAAACCATAATCAAGCTAATTCAAGTCAAGAAAACAAGCCCTCTCTTATTGAAAATTCTTCCATAAGTTCTGCAATAGATAATTCTAGTAAAATCAAGGCTAGCCCTCTTGCTAAAAGAATTGCTGAAAATAATAACCTAAAACTTTCAACTATTGCTCATTTAGGTTCTGGCCCATCTGGTAGAATTATTAAAGATGATGTTCTTAATGCTCTTAAATCAAAGCCAAATCTTGCTTTAGGGGTAAATAGAAATCCGCAAGAATTTACTGCTATTAAAAATAGCAATATCCGCAAGGTTATAGCTCGCCGTTTGCTTGAATCTAAACAAACAGTGCCACATTTTTATTTATCTTGTGAGTTAAATATAGATAAAATGCTTGAAATGAGAGCCTCGATGAATTCTGTTGCCAATATTGATGGTAATGAAAAGCCTGCATATAAAATATCAGTCAATGATTTAATTATCAAAGCTTCTGCAATGGCCTTAAGTAAGGTTCCTAATGCTAATTCTTCTTGGAGCGATGAATCTCTATTATTGTTCAACAATGTTGATATTTCAGTTGCGGTGGCTATTGAAGGTGGGTTGATAACTCCAATTATAAAAAATGCCGATCAAAAATCAATCATTGAAATTTCCAATGAAATGAAATCTCTTGCAAAAAAAGCTCGCGAAGGCAAATTGCAACCTGAAGAATTTCAAGGTGGTTCTTTTAGTATTTCTAACCTTGGAATGTATGGAATTGATAATTTTTCTGCAATTGTTAACCCTCCGCAAAGCTGTATTTTAGCTGTCTCTCGTGCCGTAGAAAAGCCAATAGTAGCAAATGGTGCAATTAAAATTGCTAACCTAATGAATATCACACTTTCCGCCGATCATCGTTGTGTTGATGGTGCGGTTGCTGCTGAATTTTTGAAGGCTCTTCGTAATTTTGTTGAAAATCCGATATTGATGTTGTTGTAATAGATGGTTAATAGCAAAATAACAGGGTTATTAAGCATTTTATGCTGTCCCCATTGTTCTGGCAATTTAATTTATCAAGATAAAACCAACGAATTTTGGTGCATTGATTCAAAATTAGCTTTTCCAATTATTGATGATATTCCAATTATGTTGCTTGATGAAGCAAGGGCAATATCTTATCAGGAAATGGCTTTTTTAACAATCAAGGAAGATTAAATGTCTGGTCAATTCAAAATTCTTAAAAATGCTAAAAAATTTAGCAAATCTTCGCAAAAATGGCTAAGAAGGCAAATTAATGATCCTTTTGTTGTTAAAGCAAAATCAGAGGGCTGGAGGTCTCGTTCGGCATTTAAAATTATTGAAATAGATAAAAAATTTAAAATCTTTAAAAAAAATCAAGTGGTGGTTGATTTAGGTGCTTCTCCGGGGGGTTGGAGTCAGTTTGCTGTAAAAAAAGTTGGCGAGGGTAGGGTGGTGGCGATAGATTTATTGCCCTTTGATAAAATAGCTGGAGTTGAATTTGTTCAATGTGATTTCCTTGCGGATGAATCAAAAATTGCCATAATTGATTTGTTGAAAAAAATTCCTCACAATCAAAAAGGCAAATGCAATGTTGTAATGTCTGATATGGCATCAAATGCAACGGGTAATAATCAAGCTGACCATTTAAGAATCATTAATTTGCTTGAAGATGCTCTTGATCTTGCTGTGCAAATTCTTAATGAAAAAGGTTGTTTTATTGGCAAAATATTTCAAGGCGGAAGCTCTAAAATATTGATTCAACAACTGCAAAAACATTTTAATAAAATCCACTATTTCAAACCAGACTCATCCCGCAAAGATTCTAGCGAATTTTATCTTATTGCCCTTGGCTATAAGGGTGAAAAAAATATTTAGCCTATAATCTCTAGTCTCAATAATTAGATAAAAAATCCTTATGCGGTTAACAAATTAAAATCAAGAACCTGCTTCATTTTTGAAAGTTAGATATTTTAAAGAATTTTAAAAATCTTAAGAAATTATATTGAATTTAACAATTTTTATATAAAATTTCTGACTTCGATGTTATCCAGATTTATTTTTTGGATTATTTAATTAATTTCTTTTTTTAAGATTTATCTATTTCAACTAAAGCTTGAAATATTTATGTTTTAATATAAATCAACCAAATATAATATAAAATGAAAAATTTTAACCAATTTACCAATAAATACTCTCTTTCAAAAACATTGAGATTTGAACTAATTCCACAAGGAAAAACCTTAGAAAATATTGAAAATAAAGGACTAATAAAACAGGATGAAGAGCGAGCAGAAAACTATAAGAAAATGAAAAAAATTATAGATGGTTTTCATAAAGATTTCATTGAAATTGCAATGTCAGATGTAAAGCTAACTAAGCTAGAAATGTTTGCTAATCTTTATAACTCATCTTCTGAAAAGAAAAAAGATGATAATTTTAAAAAAGGCTTTGAAGCAATCCAGTCTGATTTAAGAAAAGAAGTTGTTGAAGGTTTTAAATCTGAAAAAGCTAAAGATATTTATAAGAAAATTTTTGGACAAGAATTGATCAAAGAATTGCTTGAAAATTGGATGAAAGAACAAGGTACTTATTCCGAGGATGATTATGCAAAGTTAAAAGATTTTAAAAATTTTACTACCTACTTCAATGGTTTTCATGAAAATCGAAAAAATATGTATGCTAGCGAACCCCATTCGACTGCGATTGCTTATCGATTGATTCATGAAAATCTCCCCAAATTTATTGACAATATTGCAATTTACAAAAAGGCAAAAGAAAGTGGAATTGATATAAGTAAAATTGAAGAAGATCTTGATTCATTAATGCCGGGCATGGTTTTGGATGTAGTATTTACGATTGATTATTTTTCTAAAACTTTAACACAAAAGGGAATTGAATCTTATAATTTGATTATTGGTGGATATACAGAGATCGGCGGAAAGATTAAGGTTAAGGGTTTAAATGAAGTTATAAATGAGCACAACCAAAGGCAAGAAAAGAAAAATAATCGCATACCAAAATTAAAGTCACTTTATAAGCAAATTTTGAGTGATAGGCAAAGTATTTCATTTTTGCCTGAAGCTTTTGAGGATGATTCGGATAGTACTGCAAGTCAGAAAGTTTTAAATGCTAT
>JAJTDS010000050.1 GCA_021298605.1 Rickettsiales bacterium | reverse complement strand
GTTTCTAACGGAACCGCTTTGAGCTTCATTTAAAATATTTTTTATTTCTTCTTTTTTATCTTTATCGGTTAATAAAGGATCTTTATTTCTAATTTGCTCAAATTTATCATTAATTGCATCACTTCTTATCTTAGACAAACCTTCGTTAAATTTCTCTTGAGACATATTTTGATATTCTTTTAGTTCGCCAGTATTTGCAACCCCTTTTTCAAGATTAATTTTTGATTGCAAGTAATCTTCTTTTGCTATTTTTACCGCCTCATCACCAGCATTTATTAGCGATCTAACTTTGTTGTCAGTTTTTTTATTTTCTTCACTCTCCTTAGCCTTTCTTGCATCAGCATCTTTGCCATAATCAAACAATTTATCATTAATTTTATCCCCCAATCTACCAACTGTTTTATCATGAACAAAAGATCCAGCTTTAGATACTGCATTTTTTATTTTATCAAAAGAAGATCCGAAGCTATTTGCGACATCTTTACTGAGATTAACTGCAGACATTCCTCCTTCTGATAAATCGCCAATTTTGCCACCTATTTCTGCTGAAAATGTAACAAAATGCTTCATTAAAGATGCAATCGCCCATATTGATAATATTTTAAATAATGACGGCAAGCCTTCAAGTGGCTGACTATTCAAAGTTGTTAAATCTATATTAACAACTTCCCTTGGTGCAAATGCAGGAACCGTCCAAAATGATAAAAGGCTAAACCTAATGATTCCTAAATTTATTACCCACACCTCATCCCAACAAACACGATATCCAAGAGAGCTTTTTATAACTTCATATAAAATTGCATTAAACAGAGCAACGGTTATCAAAACAAATACTTGTTGTAATGATAATCCTATCGTATGCTTTATCCAATTATCAAAAATTTCTTTGGTCGGACCAAATAAAAGGAGAATAAAAAATATGGGAGCCAATAAAAATAATATCGAAATAAAAAATTGTGCAGTTAGATAAATAAGGGTTGCATTTGCAATAGCATAAATATAGAGCATTAAACCATAACCAAGAATAGTTAAGTACACAAATCCAAAAAGAGAAGCTGTTAGAAGTCCTAAAATTTTAAATATAACAGGATCAGAAAAGATCATTTTTAATATCGCATCAGAACTACTAAATAAAACAGATTTATCTCTAAAATAATTTTTATCAATTGCCGATAAAAGCTCTGGAGAATTATCAAAAACTGAAGCCATATTGAATACTAAATAATCTACACCATCTTTAAAACCAGTAACAAATATTGCCTGAAACCACTGCCAACCATATTTTCCAACAAACATATAAATTATTCCTATTTTAATCGCTCTATGAATTAATTCTATATGATTTAGCTTACTAATTCCAATAACATATCCAAGACCATAAAACATTACAAACATAATTAAACAAGTATTTAATAATAGCTTATATCTGTAGTCTGCAATTAAGTTTTTATAATGATATTCAAACATTGAATCTTTTACTTTTACTTCTTCACCATTAACAATCGCATATTTTCCATCAACATATTCTAAAACTGGAACAATAATACTTTTTATTAAATCCGCACCAAAATCAGTTGTTTTCTTTAATTCTACTTTTACTGAATATGAACCAATATTATCGGAATAAGGAGAAGGCAATGAAGAATCTGGATCTTTAATTTTGAACCCTAATCTAACATTTTTAATTAAGTCGTTATTATATCTTGAATCTTGAATTGGATTACCAGAAGAATCATATTTTACTCCAACTGTATGACACATATATTTGCTATCAATAAAATTACCAATACCATTTTTTTGTATCGTACAATCATAACAACTATTGCTAGAGCATTGATTTCTTGCACTAGCATCTTCAACTGATAAGATTCTTGTTAAAAAACCAGATTGATCAAAATTATAAGCGGAAGACTGGTTAAGAATCTGATTATCATATTTTACAATATAGGGCTTTAATTCACAATTATCCGCTATATCGCTACATAACTTTACTTCCAACATTTCGCCATTGCGATAGGTGGATTTAGTATCAAATGTTGAAAAATTAAAAATGCCAGATATATCCTTATATTTTTCGCTATAGGCAGAGTTATAAAAAATATCAAGATTTTCATTAAGTATATTTAGTAGCTCAATATTTGCATTTTCTGCTGTAGAAATTTCTTTTGTTAATTTGTAATAACCGTTACAACTAAGTTGATTAATTGATGAATCACTTGATGAATCACTGCATTTTGTATCTCTATCTAATTCACCAAGAGAGCCATAATAGCCATTAAATTCTTGTATTTTATAGCTATTTTTTACTTCATCAGTCTCAGTAATAAAGCTAACAAAGCTTTTATTGTAATTTTCTAAATCATAACATTGATCAAGCTCTGAATTAATATAGTATGGTGCTGTTGCTTGTATATATCGTTCTTTAAAACAGGCTTCGCATTTTGCTCTATAAGAACTGCAATTCGAATCAGGACTCCAAATATCTTTAATTAAATTATTGATTGTTCCGTTTGCATTGTAACTAAATAAAGAGTTATTTGAAGAATCTTTTATGGAACAATTCATCTTTAATTCTCCATTTACTTGCATGCAAGATAAATAATCAATGAATTTTTCATTGGCTACAACCCCTCTACATACAGAAGGGCAATAAAGATTTGTTGCTGAATCATCGCAAAGACCTGCTTGATCTTTGCACCCAATAGGCTTTCCTGTAGTAGTATCGATTACTGAATTAATGCAATCTGGATTTCTATTTAATTCTTCTTTTGTTTGATTAATGGAAGAGCAAAAAACCGCAGGTCGATGATAATCAATGGCAAAAGCCATATTTGATATTTTTTCAATATCAGCATCAGAATTTAATAATAAAGAATAATCAAGAATAAATGCCGAACCTTTTCTATAAGATATTTATCTTTATCGCCACTGCCAGAAACTTCAAAATTATTATCTTTGTAATCTTCATTTGCTACAGTTGAACTTGAAAAAGCAATTGTTAGAGGAATTTTTATTTTAGCAACCGCAGAATTAAGGTAAGAAAAATAAAGAAAGCCAGATTTTTCAACCTTAGTGGCACCATGAACTTTGAAAGATAGGCTTGTTGCTTTAAATTCTATATCATTACTATTTGTAATTACTATTGAGTCTTCGGAGTTAACAATATCTATGGACTTAAAACTTCCCCCAAGGGTTGTTATTGTTTTTTGCACATAGTAACTAGAGCCATTTTGATCTTTTGTAATTTTATTATAAATAATATTAGATAAATTATTGCCACTTTTAGATTTTATTTCTAATTTAAGAGAAGTAGCAGAACTGTTAATTATTAATTTACAACTATTGGTTGAAGAATCACAAACAGATTCATAAACAGGATCTGTATTTTTTAAACTGCTGGCTAATTTTCCGCCATATTCATATAAATAATCAAGACTAGGTAGCAAATCATTCCGCCATTCTTCTTTGTTTTTAATATTAATTTTTGATTTATCGGATCTTGCATAAATTAAAACTCTTCTTGCAAGAGAACTAGCTGGCTTAATATAGCAATTTGCAGATAAAAGACAATCTTCTCCGTTAACATTTCCCTTATCTTGATCAGTGCCATAGTAATAAGTATTGACATCACCAATTTTTGCTACTTTATAACCACCTTTTAATAATAAGGAAAGAGGTTCACCAGGTTTTCTATAAAGAGGAGTAGAAATATTTGGAAAGGATCTTTCTGGTAAAAAGCTAAATTTCACCCCTTCAGTAATTGAGGAACGAAGATTAACAGAACCAACCGCAGTAATTTTTATTTGAGTTTCAGGAGATACGGTTAAACTACTGCTTGTATATTTCCAATCAGGCTCAGATGTAACGGCTGAACCACTGTTACCTTGGATGCATTTAGCTCTACAAGATGAAACACACACAACTCTAATTTGAGATGCTTTTTGATCATCAGTAATACCGGAAATAGTTTTATCAATACTAGCACAACCAGCTGTGAAATAATAGGTATTGCTATCATAAGAAACACTTCCTTTATCAAGAAAAAGGCATCTTTTCATCTCTTCTCCGAACTCACCATTTAACTTAGCATCTTCGCTTAGTGGATCACTTAAAAATTTATTATCGAACTTACATTTATCTTCTAAATTATTGCTTTTAATCTCCAAAAACTCAATTTGACTTTCGCCAAAATCATCCGCCTCAATGCATTTATTCAAGTAATCGCATGCTGAAATAAATGGAATAATGGTTAAAAAAAATAAGCTAGTTAATTTTTTAATACAAAAAACAGGAGAAGACCATTTATTAAGGTAAGCTATTTTTTTTATTTTTAACAAAACTTTAGTTATAATGTTCATTATTTAGAATTTGATATCTTTATAAAATAATATTTAGTTAGTAGAATTGTTAATATTCTTCTAAATAATGATAAAAAGTCAACTAATCTTTAACGATTGATATATCGGGAGCATCGGGAGCTTTCATTCCAATAACATGATATCCAGCATCAACATGAATAACCTCTCCAGTAACTCCACTACCAAGTTCAGATAGAAGAAAAACTGCTGAACCGCCTACATCTTTTAGATCTATATTTCTTCTTAGTGGAGAATTATACTCGTTCCATTTAAATATAAGGCGGAAATCACCAATACCACTTGCAGCTAGTGTTTTTACTGGACCAGCAGATATTGCATTAACCCTAACATTGTCTTTGCCCATATCCATAGCTAAATATCTAACACTAGATTCCAAAGCTGCCTTAGCAACTCCCATAACATTATAGTGAGGCATTACTTTTTCAGCACCATAATAACTAAGAGTTACAACACTACCACCGCCAGCTTTTTTAAATAGCGGTTCCGCAGCTTTACAAACAGAAGCCAAAGAAAAAGCTGATATATTCATTGTATTGGCAAAATTTTTTGCTGAAGTATCGAGATATTTACCTCTAAGCTCTTCCTTATCTGAATAGGCGATAGCATGAACTAGAAAATCTAACTTACCCCACTCTTTATCAATTATTGCAAAAGCTTCATCAACAGATGCTTGATCTGTTACATCGCAAGGAATAACTATTTTTGAACCAACCGATTCAGCAAGTGGCTCAACTCTTTTTTGTAAGGCTTCGCCTTGGAAAGTGAAAGCTAAATCAGCTCCAAATCTTTTTGCTTCTTCTGCTATTCCCCAAGCAATTGAACGATTATTCGCCACACCCATTACTAAACCTTTTTTACCTGCGAGAAGTGTCATATTTTAACTATTTTTTAATTTATATTTATCTAGTTTGAAATTTTAAACAGCAATTCAATTTTATTAAATTAACCTATAAAACAAACAGACTAGGCAAATGGAACTATGCCCATAGCCATGGTAACTTACTTTGATTTTCTTTTTCAAAATCTGAAATTTGAGAAATTTGTTTTAGGGTTAGAGCTATATCATCTAAACCTTCAATAAGCTTCTCTTTATTTGCATAATCTATATTAAATTCGTAAACTTTATTTTGTGCAAATATCTTTTGCTCTTGCAAATCAACTCTAAAGAGATTATCTGTTTTTTTTGAAAAATCAAGCAATTCATCAATTATTTTATTTTCAAGAATAATCGGCAATATTCCATTTTTAAAACAGTTGCTAAAAAATATATCCGCAAAAGATGGGGCAATAATTACTCTAAAACCAAAATCTAATAAAGCCCAAGGGGCATGCTCTCTACTAGAGCCACAACCAAAATTATCTTTAGCAATTAGAATTTGAGAATTTTTATATTCATTTTTATTAAGAATAAAATCTGGAATCTCCTCTCCATTAACACCGTACCTCATTTCGTAAAACAGACTTTTACCTAATCCAGTTCTTTCTATAGTTGTTAAAAATTGCTTTGGAATTATCATATCGGTATCAATATTGATAATAGGCATTGGTGTTGCAATTGAGGCAATATTATTAAACTTCTGCATTAATCAAGTAATTAAAATTATTATTTTTTGTTAAATTCTACGCATTCGCCATTTGAAATATAAGCATCTAAACCAATAGTTGAAATTGCTTTATAGCGACTATTTCCTAGCACTCTAATTAGAACTCCTGCCGAACCTTCTGTTTGGATATTAAAGAAAACTCCTGTTTGACTAAAATCAGCCGGATAATCACTACATTTATTAGCATTATCAACTTCGCAAACAGAAACTTTACTTTTGCTTTTATCAAGAATTAAACTATTTTCAACCTCTCTGTTTAAGCATTCTTTTTTAGTACAAATAAAGGCAGTCTTGGGAATGCATTTTAAAATTTTCCACTCACGAGATAATTTAAAATATTGCTCAGCTTCAACTAAAGTTTTTTTAAAATCAAATTGTTCAGTTTTTAAAGAATCATTTGCAACATTTTCTTTTTTTACTATTTTTTCTTGCTCTAGTTTAAGCTCAATTTTAGGCTTTTTGTCTAAAGAATTATCTTTTGACTCTGGTTTTATTTGTGCCGATAAAGGCTGGTTTAAAAATATTAAAAATATTAAAAGAGAGATTTTTTTCATTGTTTTATTTATTGATTAATTGATTGCAACATCCATAAAGCTTTTTGATGAACTTGTATTCTTCGAATAAATAAATCCGCCGTTCCTTCGTCTTTATTATCTTGTGCAACTTTAATAGCTTCCAACAAATTTTCAATAATGATTTGATTTCCTTTCGCAAGATCGGCAACCATCTGCTCTGCATTGTTGCTTTTCTTAGGTGCGGTTATTTGGCTATTTTGACTAAAATATAAAAAATCGGCTTCAACTAAAATTCCAAAAGATCTTATTCTTTCTGCAATTTCATCAATTGCGGTAAATAATTCTTGATATTGATCGCCAAATAATTGGTGCAATGCCACAAAGTTAGATCCCACAACATTCCAATGATAATTTTGGGTTTTTATTGTAAGAGCATAAGAGTTACTTAAAAGCAATTCTAGTTTTGCAATTAATTTATTAGACATAATATATTCTCATTTTTCAGTTAACAAAATACTAAAGAAAATCAACTGGGTTGAAGAATCTGTAGTCAAGAGCCTTAGCAACTTCTGGATGGGTTATTTTTCCATCGTGAATATTAAGACCATTTAAAAGATTTTTGTCTTGCAACAAGGCTTTTTGGTAGCCTTTATTCGCAATTGCTAAAGTAAATGGCAAGGTTGAGTTTTCAAGAGCTTGGGTTGATGTTCTGGCAACCGCACCAGGCATATTGGTAACACAATAATGAACTACATCATCAACTAAAAATGTAGGTTCGCTATGCGAAGTTGGTTTGCTGGTTTCAAAACAACCTCCTTGATCGATTGATATATCAACTATTGCAGAACCTTTTTTCATTTTTTTAATCATTTGATGAGAAACGATTTTTGGGGCTGTTGCACCCGGAACTAATACTGCTCCAATTACAAGATCTGCTTCTATTATTGATTTTTCAATATTTTGAGTTGAGGCATAAAGAATTGATGCATTATTTCCGAAGATATCAGATAAGTATCTTATGCGGGACAAAGATTTATCTAATATTGTAACTTCCGCACCCATTCCAATTGCAACTTTTGCAGAGTTTGTTCCAGCTACACCGCCACCAATTATAACAACTTTACCTCTTGCAACTCCCGGTACACCACCAAGTAGAACACCTCTACCATTTTGAGATTTTTCAAGAGCTCTTGCTCCCGCTTGAATTGAAAGCTTCCCGGCAACTTCACTCATTGGAGCAAGCAAGGGCAAACTTCCGTCATTTGCGGTAACGGTTTCAAAAGCGATTGCATAACAACCAGAATTGATTAACATTTCAGTAAGCTTAGGCTCGGCAGCTAAATGGAGGTAAGAAAAAATTATTTGCTCTTTTTTGATCAATTCACACTCTGATTTTTGAGGCTCTTTAACTTTCAAAATCATTTGACTTTGTTGATATATCTCAACAGCGGAGTCAATAATTGTTGCACCTGCAGTTTGATATTGCTCATCGGTAAAATCAATCGCCAAGCCTGCAGATTTTTCTACTAAAACTTTATGCCCAGATTTTACTAATTCTGCGACTCCAGCAGGAGTTGCTCCAACTCTATATTCGTGGTTTTTTATTTCTTTAGGAATGCCAATAATCATATTTAGTAAGTTTATTTTTAAATTAAGAAGAATAAAACATAGTTTTTAATTCAAAAAAACAAAAATGCAAAACATTTTATTTTATAATTATTTAAAAAAATTAATTGACTTGCAAATCGATAAAATTTATAAATGCGAGAGTTAACTTGCAATCAATGCAAATAAACAAATATCTTAACTAGAATCAACAATTATGTTTAGAATTATAAAAAATTTAGTTTCAAGCTTAAATTCCCAAAAAGAGAATAGTGGAAATATTGCGAAATTAAAAAATTTTGCAAATCTAAATTATAAAAATGTTACTGAAGAGTATAATTTAATAAAAAATAAATTTGGCAATCTGCTTGAAACAAATTATAATCAAGGGCTTAATCATTTATCAAATAACAAAATATCTGAAGCAATTTTTCGCTTCCGATTCATTAAGAAATTTTGGCCTAATCATTTTGATTCCTACTACCAACTTGCTATATGTCTTTTAAAAAAAGAAAAAACAACAGAAGCAAAAAATATTTTACAAGAATTGTTTACAAAAAACCCCGATTATAATAATCAAGATGCAATTAATATTTTTAATAGACTTAAACAATAAAAAATTAGATCAAAATTGCTAACGATAATAAAAAAATCACAATATAAATTAATCATCCTAACATTTTTTGGTATTTTTTTGCAAATTAACTTGGCCGAATCTCAAATACCAATAAATAGTAAAGATAAAATAAATAAAAGCAAAGATGAATTTGATTTTGAAGAGAATGAATTTAGCTCCATAAAAATCAATGATCCATTTGAGAAAATCAACCGCAAAACCTATAAATTTAACAATTTAGTGGATAAAGCATTATTAAAACCAGTTGCAAATTTATATCACTATGCTCCTCAACCAATCAGGAGTGCAACGAGAAATTTTTTAAATAATCTATCCTTACCCCTATCTGCTTTCAACTCACTTATGCAAGGCAAGATAGATAATTCTCTTGCAACCACATCGACCTTTTTAATTAATTCAACGATAGGAATATTTGGAATGATTGAT
>JAJTDS010000018.1 GCA_021298605.1 Rickettsiales bacterium | reverse complement strand
GTCCTTCGATAGCTTTATGCGGGATCTTTGGAGTTAATAAATTATTAAGGTAATATTTTTTCAATGCATCTGCCATATGATAAGGAGTCACTTGTTTATTATTTTTAGCACAAGCATTAATGAAAGGCCCTGAATTACTAGTTTCTTTTGGTTGTAAAACCTGATTTAATTGTTGTAAGGTTTTGATGTTTGCGATTTCATTTAATGTTTTCTGCATTGATAACCATGCGGATGCCATATCATCAGTTTTAAGATTATATATTTCTAAGTATTTTTTAAATGATTCATAGAGTACTTTATCACCTTCTTCAAGTTTTTCAAAGAAAGGTTTTAAAAAATCAGAAGGTTTTGAATTATTAGGAATTTTGATTGACGATAAATAACGGACTATGTCTTCTGTTGTGTGTAGTTCATCGGTATCTAATTGAGTGTTTACTGAATTTGTGAGTTGTTTATTTTGAATTTTCATATTAATGTTATAATTTGAATTAATGGTAGTAAAGTAACAAATTAAACTAAATTTGTTCTAAGAAGTCAAGTTTTTTTATGGGGGCTTATATATATTGAATTGGTGAGCCTTGTAATGAAATTATACTAATAAAATCATATTAAATTATATTGATTTTGCCGAAGCTAATGAAATTCTATTTAATCTTTCTTGATACATTTTTGCAAAATCATCTCCTGCATGGTAAGAAGAGCGAGTTAGCGGGCTAGAAGAAACCATTAAAAAGCCTTTATTATAAGCCATTTTTTTATAAAACTCAAATTCATCGGGGTGAACATATCTTTCAACGGGAGCATGCCTTAGGGTAGGTCTTAGATATTGCCCTATGGTAATAAAATCTATATCTGCGCATCTCATATCGTCCATTACTTGCAATATTTGTTCTTTTGTTTCTCCAAGACCAACCATTAACCCTGATTTAGTGAAGATTAATGGGTTTAGCTCTTTAACTCTTTTTAAAAGCCATAAAGAGTGGAAATATCTTGCTCCGGGGCGAATTGTCGTATAAAGAGAAGGTGTAGTTTCAATATTGTGATTAAAAACATCTGGCTTAGCTAAAACAACTTTTTCTAATGCTCCTTCTTTTTTAAGAAAATCAGGAGTAAGAATTTCAATGGTAGTGTTAGGGGCTTTTCTTCTGACTGCCTCAATAGTTTTAACAAATTGATCTGCCCCACCATCAAATAAATCATCTCTATCAACTGAGGTTATAACTATATGCTTAAGCCCTGAAAACTTCGCAATATCGCCAACATTTTCAGGTTCGTGAGGGTTGACTTGATCTGGTTTACCAGTTTCGATGTTGCAAAATGAGCAGGCTCTAGTGCAAACTGAGCCAAGAATCATTACTGTGGCATGCTTTTGCTCCCAGCATTCTCCGATATTGGGGCAAGATGCCTCTTCGCAAACGGTGTGTAGTTTTTTTTTATTTAATATTTCTTTGGTTTCTTGATAGCCTTTAGAAGTTGGTGCCTTGACTCTTATCCAATCTGGTTTTCTTAAGATTGATTCTTTGGGGTTTTTGCTGGCAAAGCCGAGAAGATCTTTATTGTCAATTTTTGCAATTTGTCCTGATTCTTTTTTTTCTTGACGATTTTGCATTTTATTTTATTAATTTAGTTTAATATGCGATTTGGCAAAGCTAATAGTTGCCTGATAATAGATATAAATATGTTTAAAAGCAAGTTTATTTAAGAATATTATTTGAGTTTTCTTTCAGGAAAGTAACAGTATCAAGGGTTAATTTGTCAATATGGGAATGTCGAATAAGCCAATCTTTTCGTTTTTTTTGAGGTACTGATTCAAAATTTCGTTTCTCTAAATGTTTTGGCAATAAATAATTTTTATTGCTATCTAAGGTTGAGCCAATTTCTTCCCAGATATTATTGTAGCTTTTTTGGAAAGTTTTTTGATATGAAAAAACATGATTTTTATTTGAAACACCTGTTATTTTTTCAGCCTCAATAAATTTTGCAATTGCATAGCAACATTCAATTAATGTGTGCTTTGGTCTTAGCCCGCCTAGGCTTCGTGTAAAACTAACGATATCGGATTTTTCAATGTCGCTTCCGCCTTGAAGTCCGCCAATAAAAATTGACTTTTTGCCGTTTAAGTCATTGTGAATAGTAAAAGTTAAGGTAGAGATTAGCTTACAAGAGTCGTCTTGCAAATAGATGGTCATTGCTCCTTCTCGCCAGAATTTTCCGTGCATTAATATTTTTAAATGGCATTGATTGCCATTCTTTTTTGCAAGAGATGATATTGTTATGTCATCATTTGATAAAAATTTCTTAATTGACAAAGGAGAAAATATAGACTCCATTATTTTATAGTGATCCTGTAAGATAAAATTTCTTTGTTTTATTCCGAAGATATTGCTTGCATAAGATCTGATCGGCAATGCCACCAATTCAGAAGGAGCAGAATTAAAGCCATATTTTTTATAAAATGAATCAATATATTTAAGCCAATTTATAACTTCTGAGTAGCATAATAAGGATCTCAACAAAAATATTCTTGCTTTTTTAAAGCCTCTATCATGAAAAATATTTTTTGTGTAATTAAAAATAATCATATTACTAAATTTCTATTAATTTTATATATAACTGGGATTTATCTTTGCTCTCAATATATGTAAATATTTTAAATTTATGGATTAAATTAAATATTGATGTTGGTAAGATAATAATCGCCAAACAATAGATATAAATATGTTTAAAAGCAAGTTTATTTATATTTAGGTAAAAAAATTATTTAAAAAATATTGATTATTGTAGGTTGTGAATGTTGATTTTTAAATTTTAAAAGGTAGAAATAGCAACATTAATTAAAATTTATTTTTGGCAATTTATTTTTGGCAAATTAAATTTATAAACATCACATAAGCACTTGCAATATCAACACCACTATGTTTAGCAACATTATTTTAGCGATTAAAAATAAAATCATTAACTGGTTGATTTTACTTAGAGCGATTATATTTTCACAACAATTATTTTTGTTTGTTCCTGTTCTTGTTGCTATTGGCATATTATTGTTTTTTAATTGCAATAATTGCATTGCCAACCCTTACCAATATTTATATCAATCGCTAATTTTAATTTTTACTGCCTCAATTTTACTATTTATATATCGCGATTCTTATATTGGAAAATTTTATTTAGCATCAATAATTATCTTGTCGGCATTTTTATGGAGCTTGATTTATGAAAGTTTTTTGTTTAAAAGAAATTTAGTAAATCAAAAGCTATATGGCAATATAATTGCCAAGATTGTTGATTTAAAAATTAGCCAAAATTCTACCAATCATAACAGCAAAGGGGCTCTTTCTCTTGAACGGGTGGTTTTTTACAAAATATCCGCAGATCATTATCAAATGTTGCAAGCTCAAAAAAATGCTCTGCAAAATGCCGAGAAGCTTAGAAAAAAGAAAATCGAAAAAGAAATTAGGAAAAAAAAGCAAAAAGCGAAACAGTTTCAAAAAAAACAAGAAAAGTCAATTCTAGATCAAAAAAAGAAAAATTATAAATATCAAGAATTAACTAGTTTTTTATTAGAAAATGGGCTTGATGATTCTGAAATAAAGGCTTTAGAGCCAGAAAATGAATTTAAAATTCTCAAGCTAACTAAAAATTTATCAAAAAAAATTATTGCTTGCAATAAAGATAAATCCTGTGTTGACAAGGTTATTAGGCTTCAAATCAAGAATAATAAAATTAAGAAAATTAAAAAAATAATTTTTAATAAAAAGGTTGAAATCTTGCAAATGGCGGATAGTGAAGCAATCAAAAAATTGCAACTTGAAATTAAGGTCCTCAATCAAGAAATATTTGAATTGCAATGGCAATATCAAATTCCGCAAAAATTTTTGAAGATAATTAATAAATGTCAGATGCAACAAAGCGAGATAGAAAGCTCCGTTGCCAACATTAATAATTGTGAATTAATTGCTAAAGAGCAGTTTTTTTTGCAACAAGTGCAAAAGCTAGAAAAAAATAACGAAAATATAGAATCAAAAACAGAAATAGCAGAATTAAATAATGGAGAAGGTGAAGAAGAGTCTAAAAATAAGAAGGATAACAAGCAGGATAATAATTTTGCGATGCCAAAGATGAACCAAAAATTCTACCAACAGGCAATAAAATGCGGTAAAGATATTGAGTGTTTGCAAGGAGTAAAAGAGGATTTTTTGAATATTAAAAATTATCAAAATCAAATTAAAAACAAGAAAAAGCAAGAAAGAGAAGAGTTGAGAAAAATAAAGCTACAAAAACAGAAATTAGCAAAAGTTGCTAAGAAAAAAATTAAGGCACAAGAAAAAATGCTTAACAGCCAACAATATCAAGATTTTGACCGTAAATTTATTGATCTAAAAAATGCTTATTATCCTTTAAAATATCGCCAAATCAATATTAAAAATTATGATGGTGAAATTGCGGGTTTTTTGTCTAATAATTTTATTGATCATTTATCTGTCAACGGACCTAGAAAAATAAGGGTTGCAACTAATTTTGATTTAGCGGGTTTAAATATTGGTGATATTGTTTCTCTAAGAGTTTATCTGCAACAATCATCAGGCAAAAGATTTTTTGGTGATTTTAATTATTATCAAGATTCAATAATAAAAGGTTTTGAAGGCAGTGGATATGGGTTTGGAGAGGTAAAAATTATTAAAAAAAGTGATAATAAAATTATTAACCAAAGTTGGATAACAAAGCTTAGATACAAAATATTGGACAATATTTTACAAAATATCAAAAATCAAGATCAAGCAAAAATAGCGGGAGCTTTATTGGTTGGAACCCAAAACCTTATTCCGCAAGAGCTGATGAATAATATTCAAAATTCAGGTTTAATTCACTTGCTTTCAATCTCGGGGCTTCATCTTACAATTGCTGGATTGATATTTTTTATTACATCTCGTTTTTTATTGTCATTAAATGAAAATTTAACTTTATATTATGATATTAAAAAAATATCTGCAATATTTGCAATTATTGGTTGTTTTTGTTATTTAAAATTGGCAGGCTCACCAATTCCAGCTATTCGTTCTTTTTATTTTTCTTTATTGATAATGTTGGCGATTTTGCTAGATAAATCCGCAAACCCAATGCGATCTATTGCCATTTCATTTTGTGTGATTGTTCTTTCTAAGCCAATATCTATATTTTCTGCCAGTTTACAATTATCTTTTTCGGCGATTATTGCAATTACCGCCACTCATCAAATATTTGAAAAAATTAAGCCACTAAATTTGCAATCTAGTTTTATTAAAAAATTTTTATGGTATTTTATGCAAATTATTTTTTCTTCAATAGTTGCTCAGCTTGCTACTATGCCTTTTTCGATTTATCATTTTAATAATTTTGCTAATTTTTCAATTTTATCAAACTTGTTGGCGATACCAATTACTAGTTTTATTACAATGCCATTTGGTTTTCTGTCGCTATTATTAATGCCTCTGCAAACTGGTTTAGAGAAATTTACTTTACAAATTATGGGTTTATCAATTGCGGTTATTGTTGATATTGCTAAATTTGTTGCTAATTTGAAATATAGTCAATTGATAGTTTATGATTTTTCTTCTTTTGTCTTTGTTGGAGCGGTGTTGTCTTTGTTATTTTTTTGTATTATTAATCATAAAATCCGTTATTTTATTTTAATAATATTTTTATTTTTTATTCTTAGAATATCTTTTACTAAGGAGCCTTTAATTTCAATTGATGGCGAGCAGAAATTTTTTACTCTTCATCATCAAGAAAAAGGGTTAATTTTTTCTAAGCAACCAATTGGCAGTAAGCTTGATTTGTGGTACAGATATGGTTTACAAAATTGGAAGAATAGAAAAATTTCAACAATAGAAAATTTATCAGAGCCTGAAAAAGAAAGTCTTGGCATTGATTGTAATACAAAAAATTGTTTAATTGATATGGCGAAATTTTCTAAATTTAATTTGCAAGATAATTTAAAGAATCGTTATTTTTTAATATTACTAACAAGAAATTCCAATCAAGAGATTTGCAATCTCAAGGCAGATATTTTAATTAATTTAACTAAAAAATATGCTTTACCAAATTGTGTTATAGCTAATTTTAGGCAGGTTGTCGATAATCTTGATTTTTTACCAAAAAATTTTCTCTCTCTAACTCTTTAACTAAAAACACTTTAAATTAGTATTTGCAAAATAAAAAATTATTTTTACAATTCCCGTTTTTTAACAAATTAATATTAAAATTATGCTTAAAATTCGTTTATCTCGTGGTGGTAGAACTGGGGTTCCTTTTTATCGTATCTTGGTTACCAACAGCACCTCTCCTAGAGACAGCAAGTTTCTTGAAAAGGTTGGAACATATAATCCGTTGCTTTCTAGTGATGATGAAAAAAGGCTCTCAATCAATAAAGAGAGAGCCGAATATTGGCTTTCAGTTGGGGCTCAACCAACAGAAAGAGTGGCTTCTTTTTTAATTAAACTTGGGGTTAAAGGTTCAGAAGCTTATAAACCAAAATTCCAGCCAAAAAATAAAGGTTCTAATTTAAAAAAGAAAGCATTAGAAAAAGCTAAAAAAGAGGCGGAAAGGCTTGCAGAAATTGAAAATGCAAAAAATGCAGAAGTTGCAACAAGTACTGAATCTCAATAATTTTAATAGCTAATTAGCTTTTAAATTATCGAGAAATGAAAAAAATACTAATAGCTACAAATAATCAAGGCAAGTTTAATGAAATATCTTCATTACTTGCCTCATTTAATATTGAAGCAATATTTGCTGGAAATTATATTGATAATCTTAAAATAGTTGAACCAGAAGAAACTGCAAACTCATTTGCTGAAAATTCTTTAATAAAAGCTAAATATTATGCTAAAATGCTTAATTTAAGGGCAATTGCCGATGATTCTGGTTTTTGCATTGAATTGCTAGATGGTTTTCCGGGAGTTCATTCGGCAAGGTTTGCAATTGATGATAATGGTGTTAAGAATTTTCCTCAAGCATTTAATAAAATTGCTGAAATGCTTGAAAATAAAGGTGTTAATCCTTATGAAGATAAAATAAAAGCCCATTTTATTTGCAATTTATCTTTATTTAATCCTTTTGATGAAACTGGCATTAGTTTTGAAGGTAGAGTAGATGGCTATTTATGCTTTCCACCCAGAGGTTTTAACGGTTTTGGTTATGATCCGATTTTTATAAAACAAGATATGCAACAAACTTTTGCTGAAATAGAACATCATTTAAAAGAATCTATTTCTCATAGAGCTTTAGCATTTCAACAATTATCTAAGTTTCTAAAGTAAGATTACTTTTATTATCAATAATTATTTTAAATTTTTATGAATTTTTTTTCATCTCCTTTGGCGGTTAGTGATAAAGAAATTGCCGATTCTATCAATAAAGAGTTGGCTAGACAGCAAAATCAAATTGAATTAATTGCTTCAGAAAATATAGTTAGTAGGGCTGTTTTAGAGGCCCAAGGCTCAATCTTTACCAATAAATATGCAGAAGGCTATCCGCATAAAAGATATTATGGCGGTTGCGAGTTTTCTGATGAAATAGAGAATCTTGCAATTTCTAGGCTTTGCAAGATATTTAATGCAAAATTTGCTAATGTTCAACCGCATTCTGGCGCTAGTGCTAATTTGGCGGTTTATCTTGCCTTGCTTAACCCTGGCGATACAATCCTCGGAATGAGTTTATCTGCTGGCGGTCATTTAACTCACGGTGCTCAAAAAACAATTTCAGGAATGTGGCTAAAATCGGTTCAATATGGAATTAGAGCAGATAACGGGTTAATTGATTATGATCAGGCAGAGGCATTAGCCATTGAGTACCGTCCTAAGGTTATTATTGCTGGTATTTCCTCTTACCCTAGAATTGTTGATTGGAACCGTTTTCGTGATATTGCAAATAAGGTTGGAGCAATTTTAATGGTTGATATGGCTCATATTGCTGGTTTGGTAGCGGGTGGAAAATACCCTTCGCCAGTTGGCATTGCAGATATTGTAACTTCAACAACTCATAAAACTCTTCGTGGACCTAGAGGCGGGGTTATTCTTACTAATAACGAAGAATTGGCAAAAAAAATTAATTCTGCAACTTTCCCCGGTTTGCAAGGTGGGCCGTTAATGCATGTTATTGCTGCTAAAGCGGTAGCATTTGGCGAGGCATTGCAACCAGATTTTAAAAATTATATTAATCAAGTTGTACTTAATGCAAAAATATTAGCAAAAACCTTGATTAATAGGGGCTTAAAAATTACCACAGGTGGCACTGACTCCCATTTGATGGTGGTTGATTTAACTCCACTAAAAAATGTTACAGGCAAAGAAGCAGAAAAAGCCCTTGAAAGAGCTGGTTTAACTTGCAATAAGAATGCTATCCCAAATGACCCTCGTAGCCCGTTTGTTACTTCTGGATTAAGGTTTGGCACTTCTGCCGGCACTACCAGAGGCTTCAAAGAGGCTGAATTTGAATTAATAGGCAACCTAATTGCCGATGTTCTCGAAGGTTTTGCTAAAAATGTTGCAACAGAAGAGGCTATAAATAGCGGTCTGCCACTTAATTATGCTGATAATTATCAAATTGAAGAGTCAATAAAAAAACAAGTTCATCAAATTTGCCAAAAATTCCCGATTTATTTGTAAGTAATTGCTTGGAAATTATTCCTCATTTTTCTTTCGAAAATAATGTACTTTAACCACTTGTGGTGAAGCTATGTGTTCGATTTTCTCTCCTTCCGCAACAAGGGGTTTCAACCCCTTGTCGTGAAGTTGCATTCCCTTATCATTAGGTCAGGCTTAAGCCCCTTGTTGCCTTTAGGGGGAGTTCGAAGACAACTCACCAATCATCCCGACCTTTACCATCATCCCGAGGAAAGTCGGGACCCAGCCCTTCCTATTTCTGGCTATTTATGGGTGCCGTTTTGCAACAGTATGACGATTTTCCCATTAGAAAAAGTAGTTGATTTTAAATTATTTTTATTAATACTCCTCATTTTCATCCTTAAATCAATTAATTAATAAATTTATGAAAACTAATGCAAATTCTATTCGTGTTGGCAATGTTATTGAATTTCAAAATCAACTATGGAAAGTTGCAAAAAGAGAGCATGTCAAGCCGGGAAAGGGTGGTGCTTATATTCAAGTTGAAATGAAAAATATTAACACAGGCAATAAAACCAATACTCGCTTTAATTCTAGCGAAGATGTTATGGTTGCCTATATTGAGCAGAAAAATTTTCAATTTCAATATTTTAATCAAGATAATTTGGTGGCAATGGATATGGAAAGCTTTGAAACTATTGAGTTGAGTAAAGAGCTAGTTGGGGAGGCTCTACCTTTTTTGCAAGAAGGTATGAATATTAGGGTTGAATATTGCAATGATAACCCTGTTTCAATTGCTTTGCCAGAAAATGTTAATGCTGTCATTGCTCAAGCGGATGCAGTTGTTAAGGGTCAAACCGCAGCATCTTCTTATAAGCCAGCAATTCTTGAAAATGGAGTAAAAATTATGGTTCCTCCTTTCATTGAAAGTGGTGAAGAGGTAATCGTTAGAACGGAAGATTTTACCTATGTTAGTCGTGCTAAATCTACTAATATTTAGAAACAAATATGGCGTTAAATATACAAAATATTACTCGATGCCTAATTTCTGTTTCTGATAAAACTGGCATTGTTGAGCTTGCAGAATTTTTATCAAACAGAAATATAGAAATAATTTCTACTGGCGGAACATTTAAATTATTGAAACAGAACCATATTAAAGTTACTGAAATTAGTGAATTTACTGAATTTCCTGAAATTATGGATGGTCGAGTTAAAACTCTTCACCCCAAAGTTCATGGGGGCTTATTGGCAATTAAAGATAATTTCCTTCACAATCAACAAGCAGAGCAAAATAACATTAAAAATATCGACTTACTAATTGTTAATCTCTATCCGTTTATTGAAACGGTTGCAAAAACTAATAATCGCGAAGAAATTATTGAAAATATTGATATTGGTGGACCTGCAATGGTTCGCTCTGCCTCAAAAAATTTTTATTACAAAACAGTAATTACAGAAATTGAGCAATATCAATCTTTGAAGAATCAATTATTAGAAAATCAAAATTCTACCACCCTAGACTTTCGTATCGAGTTAGCCAGTAAGGCATTTAACAATATTGCAAAATATGATATCGCAATCGCTGATTGGTTTGCCAATTTTAGTGCTGTTGAAATTTCTAAAATTAATGGTGAAAAAATTACTAATAATAAAAGTCAAGTTTTTTCTGAAAAATTAAATATTGAATTGTCTCTTAAGCAAAAATTAAGATATGGCGAAAACTCTCACCAGCAGGGGGCGGTCTATCAATTTGCTAATCAATCAAATGTTTCATCTGGATTAGTTGGGGCAAAGCAATTACAAGGAAAAGAGCTTAGTTATAATAATTTTAATGATGCTGATTGTGCTTATAATTTAATGGTTGAATTTTCTGGTGATAGTAAGCCTAATAATTATGTTTGTTCGATCATTAAGCATAATAACCCTTGTGGTGTTGCGGTTGCTAGTAGTCCAATTGAGGCATATCAAAAAGCCTTAAATGCAGATAGCAAAAGTGCATTTGGTGGAATTGTGGCGATTAATGCTGTTATTGATGAATCTTTAGCTATTTTAATTTCTCAATTATTTTATGAAGTTGTAATTGCTAACGGCTTCACTCCAGAGGCTTTAAAAATTCTAGCAAATAAGAAAAATTTAAGGCTTTTAGAGCTTGATTTTAAGTCTTATAGTAATTTAAGTTTTAAATCTATTGCTGGTGGTATGTTGGTGCAGGAGTGTGATAACCATAATTTTAGCCTCAATCAATTAAAGAAAGTTAGTAATATATCTCTAAATAACCAAGATTTACAGCAATTATTATTTGCGGTTAAGGTGTGTAAGCATTTAAAATCTAATGCTATTGCAGTAGTTGCCAATTTTCAAACTTTAGGTCTTGGTATAGGACAGACTAATCGAGTGGATTCTTGTGAAATAGCTTGTAAAAAAGCAGTTGACATAATGTGTGGAGATATCTATAAACAATATTATCAAGATAAAAATACTAAATTATTTTTAGCCTCTGATGCATTTCTACCTTTTGCTGATAATATTGAAATTGCTCATAAATTTGGCATAAAGGGAGTTGTTGCTACTAGTGGATCAATAAGAGATAGCGAAGTTATTGCTAAAGCAAATGAATTAGGAATTCCTCTTTACTTTGTTGAAACTAGACATTTTAGACATTGAACTATGATTAAAAAACTTATCTTAATTATTTTTTTAGCTCTATATTCTCCCCTTTCTGTTTTAGCTAATTTTAATCAAGATTCTTATGCATATAAGGTGGTGGATACTGATTTTACTGCCTTAGAGAATAAGGATCCGCTAAAAGTTGCAAAAGAAAAAAACAAAATTGATAATCAATTTTTGTATGGCTACAAATTATCTACGGGTAGGTTTTTCATTACTCCAGAAGTCGGTAAGCAGAATTTCGCTGTTCAAAATACTCAAATAGAAAATAATAATTTTAATCCTAATTTTAGATTTGCTTTAAAAACAAGTTTAGGTTATGATTTTAATAATCATTTTTCGGCATTTATTGGCTATAATTTAGGTGGTCTTGCTTTTGATAAAGAGCAAATGGCGGGCAAGGTTAAGCTTAATCATTTGCAATTAGGTTCAATTACTGTAGGTTCGCAAATTAATATTACTCAAAACTTTGGAGTAAAAATTAATTGTTTGCAACAAAATTCTATCATCAACTCTAATAATCAACAAAATATTGTAGGTTGTAATAATGTTAAAATTGGTACAGTTTACGGTTTTTAGATTTTAATATTTTTAATTATGAACAAATTAGCACAAATTTATGAAGGCAAGGCTAAAATATTATTTAGCACCGAGGATCCTGCTCAATTAATACAATATTTTAAAGATGATGCCACCGCTTTTAATGGCCAGAAAAAAGATAATCTGGTTGGCAAGGGCATTCTCAATAATTTAATTTCTGAATTTATTATGAAGAAGCTTGCCGAAGAAAAAATTTCTACTCATTTTATAAAAAGAATCAATGATAGAGAGCAGTTAATTAGTAAGGTTGAAATTATTCCTCTAGAGGTGATAATTCGTAATATCGTGGCTGGTTCTCTTGCTAAGAAGCTTAATATTAGCGAAGGAGCCACATTATTGGCACCAATTTTTGAAATTTGTTATAAAAATGATGAGTTAGGAGACCCTCTAATTAACGATGATCATGCCACAAAATTGTTAAAGATAATCAATGAAAGCCAACTTAATCAGATAAAAAATTCTGCCCTTAAAATTAATCAAATATTAATTAATCTTTTTGCAGATATTGACCTAAAATTAGTTGATTTTAAAATAGAATTTGGTTTTGATTCAGCGGGGAATATAATTCTTGCCGATGAAATAAGCCCCGATTGTTGCCGTCTATGGGATTCCATCAGCAATAAAAAAATGGATAAAGATGTCTTTCGTAGAGATCTAGGCGATCTAGTTCTAATTTATCAAGAAGTTGCTAAAAGGCTAGGAATATCAGTTCCAAAGCTTTAATTTCAACATTTATAAAACCCCTCCTCTGCATCGCTAACTTTTGGGCTTTACGAAAACCTCTCTCCTTTGCTATCCTGCAACTTCGATTCCCTTCGTGCAGGATTACGAGTGAGTTGACCTCAAACTCTATTAACAACGGCAACAAGGGGCTTCAGCCCCTTGCCTTTCTAGCCTCGAACTCCCCCCTAAAGCCACTTGTTGCATATTTTGGCAATAATTTAAGAAATGGCTTTTTATTATTCCTAATCTTTGAAAATGATTTCTTCTTTTTCTGGATTATACTTATAATTAACTATTTTACCATTTATTATCAAATCTATCGCCTGCTCAATAATTCTAAGTGGAGCAATAAACCATTCGCGGGGGCTGTGCCTTCTTCCTTCATTATCAAAAATATCAATATTTAAGCAAGCCGATCCAAAAAATTGATGCAATAATTGTTCAAATTTTTGTGGGTTCATATTAAAGCATCTAAATATTGCTATTATTTCAACTGTTGCCATTAAATAAGTTGGCTCTAGAACGGCATTTTTAAGCCTTTCTTCCACTGGAATTTTTGAGAAGCCAATTTTATAAAGATTTTTAATTGATTTTATTTCTTGTTTATTGCTTAAAGATTTTACAACATAAATATAGCCGGTTTCTTGATCTTCTGAGGTGACATTGTAAAAATTATTAAGATAATTTTCTGATGATTTACTAACTCTTCTGCCATCTTTAAATAAAGCCTTCCCTAAAGATCTTAACAATAAATTTGATTCAGTGCCATTTTCAAAAATTGCTCTTAAGCGAGTATCCCATTTGCCACGATCATCTTTTATTTTTTCCCCAACTTCAGCAAGATAAACTAACATTCCTTTCAATACAAAAAACATACCCTTTTCCATTTCATAATCTCTGTGAAATGGCAGTAATTTTCTCTTGTTATCCTTAATTTCTTGATGACATTTAATAAATTTTTCTTCAAAATCTGCAAAATTCTTGCAAGGCTTTCTTTTTGCGATAAAATCTGCTTCCGCCCTTTCTTTGGAAACATATTTCAAATTAAAAATACTATTTTCATCAATATCAAAAATTCCCAAATCATCATCTGCAAAAATATCTGCAATTGATTTAATAGCTTTGATTTCCTTGCTTAGAAGACTAAATTCATCAACATTCAGTAAAATCTTGATTTTTTCTTTATCTTCACGAATTGTTTTGAGGCGAAAAAATAATTGATGCTCATTAATGTCGCCTTCAATATTTGGCTCTCGACCATTTATTTTGACAAAATTGTTTATTTCTTGAAAAGATGATAAAAGGCGATCATCAGAGCTTGTCTCTGTTTGTTTTGGTTTAATATTCAAAATCCCTAAATCATCATCTTCAATAAGTTTAAGTAAATCTTTTTTATCCATTTTACACTCCAAATCTTATTCGCTGATCCTGAAGGTAAATTATTGCTTCTGCCATTCTTTTTTCTAGTGGATCAAGCGAATTAATATTGGGTTGTTTGCCATTATTATCTTGAATAAATTTTTTAATTTTTGGCCAAAGAATCTTGGCTTCTTCATCGCTCATTTGAATCCGACTCGCCTCAATTGCACCTTGAATTACCCGCAAAATTTGAGCAGTTACAGATTTTGACAATATTTCAAAAGCCTGTTGGAAGGGATTTATTGTGTCAATTAAATCAATATTCAACTCGTCAATATTGATAAATTTCCCCGTCATGCGAATAAATCTTTGATCTCCAGTTTCTTTAATCTCGCCATTTTTTACCACCGAATCAACTACTACATATTGGCGAACCTCTTCAACTTCTGCATCCGATAAATCTGGATATTTTATTTGAATAATTTTTGGGATCATAACTTTGTTAATCACTTCTGGATCAACATTTCCCGGCAAAGCTTTTAGCATTTGATTATCTTGCAAAATAGAAGCCTTTAAATCATTTAAATCAGATTCAATGATATCTCTAACCCTCTTTGAGCTTGGCTCTTTAAAGCCTCTAATTTTAATTTCTCCCGCTTGATTTTTATCTTCATCTGACAATTTGGTTTTAAATTTAAAACTTGGTGCCAAAACTTGTTCCATCAATAAGGAGCAAGTGATTGCTTTAAGCATATTGTTAACCGAAAGTGTGACTTGATCATCGGTCGCATCGGGCTGTGCTATCAAATTAGTAAATTGTGCATGAGTTTTATTTTTGCTATCCCTCGTGCAACGACCAATAATTTGAATTACTTCGGTTAGCGAACCGCGATAACCCACCGTTAAAGCATGTTCACAATATGGCCAATCGAAACCTTCCTTTGCCATTCCAAGAGCAATAATTAAATCCATATCATCTTCACATTTAATATTACGAAGATATTCAACTACTTTTTGACGATCATTCTCCTCAACCAAATTCGCAACTTTTAAAATTTTACCATCAATTTTTCTTTTGAGATAAATAATTCCCGTTTGTTGATCTTGTTTCTCAACATCACCAATCATATCAAGGATGGTGTCTACTTCTTGATATTTATCTTTTGTTGATTCACCTGCATTTACATTTGGAATGTGCAAAATGGTTTTTTTGTCGGTATCCAAAATTTCGGCAATTGCGGAAGTATATTTTCCTTGATAAAAATGATAACCGATCCCCAGAGATTTAAGGTAATTATAGCCGTTTAATTGCTCGTAGTAATTATAGGTTATTTTAGTAAATTTTTCTTCATCCTCAGGCATTAAGACCGCCACTCCATCGCCCCTGAAATAAGAACCCGTCATTGCAATAATATTGGCAGTTGATTTTGTCATAATTATATGCAATAAACTTCCCAAACGGCTGTTTTCTTTATCCGCCGAAATATGATGAAATTCATCAATTGCTAGCAAGCAATCATTGAACCTGCTTTCATCAATTTGATCAAAAGCGAAGCGAAGAGTTGCATGGGTGCAAATTAAAATTTTTGCATCCGAATTAATAAAGCGAATAAAGGCTTCAACCTTCTTATTATCACCGCCCGCAATGCATAAATTATATTCATCTTGAGGCTCCCAATTAGCAAAAAAACCGTGAGACATCAAATCAGTTTTGCTAAATGATCCGCCAATTGATTTTTCTGGCACCGCCACAATAACTTTTTTAATTCCTTGTTTATGAATTTTATCCAAGGCTAAAAACATCAAAGCACGAGATTTTCCCGAGGCAGGCGGAGCCTTTAAAAGCAAATATCTCGCATCTCTAGCTTGATAAGCTCGCTCTTGCATTTCTCGCATTCCTAGCTTGTTAATTTTAGTGCTTTCGCCCGTTTGTTTGTAATTTACTTCTACTATGTTTGGCATTTTATTTTTTGTTTTTGGGATTAAATTTTAAATAAATATCTTCAGAGTTTTTCTTCAGCGATTTAATAGAATCAGCTTTATTTAGTTTATCAAGTTGCCATTCAGCTATTTCTTTTAGCTTTTCAAATCGCTCTCTTTTATCAACTTTATCCCTGATCATTTCAGAATTTTTGCTTTCGGCATTTGAGAGAACATTTAGTTCATTTATACTAGCGCAATCTCTAATATTTTCTCCCGCCTTCACCCTTTCTGGATTAGCAATTTTCCATTCTTTTGCTGTATAACCAAAAACCGCAACATTTAAAAAATCTGCCTCTTCAGCATACTCAAAATCTTTTCTCCATTTTCTCGATATTGGAATAATATGTTGTTTGATGGCATCGGTGTGAAGCGAATAATTCGCTTTACTAAGAGTTCTTCTAACATTCCACTCAAGATTATGTTGGTTATTCTCAATTTCTTTTAATCGCTGATATTCTTTGATTAAATAGAGTTTAAAAGATGGACTAAGCCAAGAACCAAACTCGAAAGCTATGTCTTTATGAGCATATGTTCCACCACCAAAACGACCAGATTTTGAAATAATTCCTTTGGCATTGGTAGTTTCTGTCCATTTTTTTGGGGTTAAAGTAAAATTATTTAATCCCGCTTCTTTTCTAAAGGTGTCGAATTCGACACCTTTAAAATTTTCATTATTCATCACTTCCCACAAGCCCAAGAATTCAACCGTATTGCGATTTCTCATCCAGTTTTTAATGTGGTCAGCTCCCTCTTCGCCTTTTACCATATCGGTTAGACAAATATAATCCTCATTTGAAATTTGACTAATATTTATAAGTTTATCTTGAACCTTGATTTGATTTTTCTTTTTAAAAAACATTTTTTACTCCTAAAAAAATCTTGGATATAAAGCGAAGCTTGGCTTTTGCGGGCGGAGCCTTTAAAAGCAAATATCTCGCATCTCTAGCCTGATAAGCTCGCTCTTGCATTTCTTGCATTCCTAGCTTGTTAATTTTAGTGCTTTCGCCCGTTTGTTGGTAATTTACTTCGACTATATTTGGCATTTTATTTTTTGTTTAATTTTTATTTTCAATTTTTTAGCAAAGTCAAAATTAATCCTATAATTTTATCTTTTTCTTTTGGATTTGATTCGGCAATTAAAATTGTTAAGATCGCCAAAGTTTGTGGATTGATTTTGCTTTGAAATTCAAACTTCGCTTTTTGAAGAAACCAAATAAAGGCGAATGCCCCGGATCTTTTATTGCCATCATTAAATGGATGATTCTTGACAATAAAATAAAGCAAGTTCGCTGCTTTTTTTTCTAAGCTTGAATAAGCATCTTCACCAAAAACACTTTGAAAAACATTACCTAAAATTCCCTCCAAAGCTCCTTGGTTTTTTTCGGTTGCAAAAATTGCAGTAGCTTCTTTTTTAGCAATTAATTCGGCTTTAAGTATGGCAATATCTTGCATCAATTCTTTAGCATTAATCTTAATTGATTTTTTACTCCCAATTATAGGAAATTTGCCTTTATCAAAATTATCAAGCGAAAACCAAGTATAAGAAAATGATTTAATTAATTCTAAAACATCGCCAGTCTTTAAATTTTTGTTGTTATTGCTCAAAATTTTAATATCTTCAATTGCCTTGAGAAATTTTTGATGATTTTGCGAAATTAGTTTTTTGTTGATAGTAAAACCTTCAGTTATGTGTTTTTTTAAGGTTCTTGTTGCCCACTTCCTAAACTCAATTGCCAAGGATGATTTTGTTCGATAACCAACTGCCAAAATAATATCAAGATTGTAATGTTCTAAATTATTAGTTTGTTCTTTCCCTTTAATAGCACCGTGCGAAGTGGTCTGTGCAAAATTTGCACATACCACTTTTTGATCAAGCTCTTGATCAAGAAAAATATTTTTTATATGCTTTGAAACAACTGATCTGTCAACTCCAAAGATTTGTGCAATCTGCTTTTTACTTGCCCAAATAGTTTGCGATTTAACAAAACTTTTTAACTCAATTGAACCATCTTTCGCTTGATAAATTAACGGTTGAGAATCTAATTGATTTAGATTTTTTTTATTGATTTTGGTCATGGGTTTATAGTGTTCTTGGTTTCTAAAAAATCAAATAAAGTTGGCTCATCCTCTTTTTCTGTAATACCATTTTCTCCAATCGAAATAATTCTTAAATCGTCGGGTATATTGGTAATTAATTTATCGTTAAAACTATAAATTTTAATTGCAGAAACCCTTGTTGCCGTCTTATATTAATCTTTTTTTGGATTTCCCCAATAAATAGTTGGTATTATCGTTTTATTATCTGGTTCAAAATCCTCGTCAATTTTATCAACATCAATAATAACGGGGATTTGCGCACTTAAACCTGCTAAAATGCAAGATCCAGTTGGAAGAATTGGCAGTGATTCAAAAGAAATTTTATCCAAATAAGAAACAGTTCTGCCAATTGCCAGAATGTCTTTTTCGTTTACAAGCCTATGCAAAAAATAATTATGCAATTGAGAAATTATAGTGTCTGAAATGTCAGATGGTCTTTGACTGGCAATTGTTAGAAAAACTCCAAATTTTCTACCTTCTTTGATTATTTCTTCAAAAGTTTCTAGGCGATAATCTTTCCAAGTTTCACTCTCTCTACTGGAATTGTCAGATAATATGTTGTGAGCTTCGTCAATTATAATGTTTAGGTATTTTTCTTTATTAACCTTTCTGTCAATTTTATGATTTTGATATTCTATTTGAGAAATAAGTAGCGGAATCTTTTTTTTAA
>JAJTDS010000017.1 GCA_021298605.1 Rickettsiales bacterium | reverse complement strand
AATTTAGTCAGGCATAAATGCAAATAGAAATGGTAAATCTTAACAATTTGATAAAGAATAATCATCCTTACCGCATAATATTTTCAATCATTGATTTTTTTGGAGTTGCAAAAAATATTTCTTAAAAAATTTAGGAATTTAAATTTGCGACAGTCTCTTATTAAGATATTTTTCTAATTGTCTAGTATTTTTAAAATCTTCAAACTTAATTGCTTTATTTTCTCGTTCTGATATTAGCTTATTATCGTTCTTAGGTTTAATGCTATTTATAGCCATACTGCCAACATTTGTTGTTAATAAAGTTAAAGACAAAAATAATTTGGTGTTTGTGTTTTTAATTAAATATTAGTGTTTAGCGGTAGATTTTTTGTAGCCTGGTGGCATTTGCAAATAAAAAGCGAATGAAAAATATTTTTATAATATTTTGTGTTATTTTGAGAATAAACTATCTGCGATCTGATAAGCTATTAATGGGATTGATATTAATTCTAATTTGGCAATGGTATCGTCTTTGAGAGCATTATTATCTTGGTTGTTGCTATTTTATTTGTTGCTATTTTGTTTTTTGATTTTTTAAATAATTTACTTGTAATCTAGCATTAGAGTGCAAACCTAGGAAAGCAAGATCTACCCTCCGCTCCCTAGGAAAAAATAAGGCAAAAACAAAAAAAATAAAAAAAAGGGAGGAAGGAGAATAGCAAGGAGCTAAAATCCACCATAAAACCTCTTTTTACCGTTAAATGCTAGTGCTAATCTAGAAAAGGAAATATAAATACAATATTTAATTAGATTCAACAATAACTGAACCACCTTGACCGCCACCAATACAAAGAGTTGCTAAGCCTGTATTTAGATCTCTTCTTTTTAATTCCCGCAATAAATGAATAATTATTCTTGCTCCACTCATACCAACGGGGTGACCAAGGGCAATAGCTCCGCCATTGACATTAAGTTTATTAATATCTATTTCACCAATTGCAGAAGAATCAAAATTTTTGCGACAAAATTCTTCACTAGCAAAGGCTTTAACACAACCCAGAACCTGAGCCGAAAAGGCTTCATTAATTTCAATCAAATCAAAATCATTAAGCTTTAATTTTGTTTTATCTAAAAGTTTTTTAGTTGAAAAAACTGGCCCAAGACCCATGACGGCAGGATCTAAACCAGAAAAAGCAAAATCTCTAATAAAACCCAACGGCTCAACTCCTAATTCTCTAACTTTAGATTCAGACATTAATATTGCCATCGAAGCACCATCAGTAATTTGAGAGGAGTTTCCAACAGTAACTGTTCCTGTAATTTTATCAAAATAAGGCTTTAATTTCGATAGATCTTCAATGGTTTGATTTTTTCTAACCCCTTCATCGATTTCTATCATCATTGGATTTTTTTCATCATAGTTAAATATTGGAATAATTTCTTCCGCAAGCTTATTGCCAATAATTGCATTTGATGCAAGTAAATGGCTACGAAGAGCAAATTCATCTTGCTCTTGACGAGTAATTTTAAAATTAGAAGCAATATTTTCAGCAGTTAAGCCCATTATCAACCCAGATAACGGATCAGTTAAACCTTGCATTAAGCCTATCACTGGCTTTAGAAATTTTAGACGAATCTTAGATAAAATTTTTAATTTATTACCAATACTTCTAGCTCTAGTAAGCTCAGCAATAATATCAGTAATTGCCTTGCCAAATAATAAAGGAATATTTGACATCGACTCAACCCCGCCACATAATATAATATTGGCATCACCATTATTAATTTTGGCACAAGCAGAAGTAAAGGCTTCCATACCAGATGCACAATTACGATGAACTGTGTAGGCGGGTACAGAATGAGGGATTCCAGCCCTAACCGCGATAACTCTTGCAATATTTGCAGAATCTGCAGGCTGTGCCACATTGCCAATAATTACTTCATCAATTTGATTAGGAGAAATAAAGGAGCGAATTATTGTTTCTTTCGCAATTATTGCCCCCAATTGTTGAGCTGACAAATTTTTTAGCACTCCACCCGCTTTGCCCATGGGAGATCTAAAACCATTTATAATTGCAATTCTTTCTTTCATAATAAAAAATTTAAGTTGTTAAATAACATTCAATTAAAGCCTAAAAAGCTTTAAAACATTGTTTAATAATATTACAAAAATAGAAAAAAATTAAACTTGAAATTAATATATTACAGGACTGCTCAATTTCCGCTTTCACAAAAAATGTTAGGCATTTTCTTTTTTGGCGAGGCAGTGGATATTGACGAATGACCCAGACACAAAGTGCCGAGCAATTTACAACTCATTCATTTAAAAAAATAATGAGTGCATCAATAAGGAGCCAAAAAGTAAAATAACGACACAATTTACAGTAAAAGTTAGGGGATTCAAAAGCCCCACTACGATAAATCTTGCAATGCTCTCACTTCAAGCTTGCAATCATTTTCTTTATAAGCAATAATTGCATCTACTAGTGCCAAAGCTCCAGATATGGTAGTGCTATAAGTAACTCCTTTCATTAATGCTGTTCTTCTAATTGAAAAACTATCTTTAGTTGAACGGGCTCCTTCAGTTGTATTAACCACTAGATTAATCTCTTTATTGGCTATCATATCCACAACATGAGGCTTTGCTTCGGTAATTTTATTAACAATAGTAACCGCAATTTGATTTTCAGCAAGAAACTTTGCGGTACCTTTTGTTGCAACAATCTTAAAACCAGTGGCAATTAATTTTTGGGCAATTATCAGCAATTTAGGTTTATCACTGTCCTTAACCGATAAAAAGGCCAAACCATCTTTTGGTAATTTTACTCCCGTTGCAATTTGTGCTTTTGCAAATGCCATTGGAAATGTAGTATCTATTCCCATAACCTCTCCTGTTGACTTCATTTCAGGACCTAAAATGATATCAACATTGCTAAATCTAGCAAAAGGAAATACGACTTCTTTAACCGCAAAGTAATTTGGCTTTTTTTCTTGCAGATTAAAATCTTTGAGTTTTTTACCTATCATAATTAAAGATGCTATTTTTGCAATTGGAATAGCGGTTGATTTTGCAACAAAAGGAACGGTTCTCGATGCTCTAGGGTTAACCTCTAATACAAATATTTCTTCATCTTTAATTGCAAATTGTATATTCATCAAACCCTTAACATTAAGAGCAATTGCAAGCTTTGCAGTGGCTATTTTTATTTTAGAAATTAATTCTTCACTTAAACTATAAGGAGGCAAAGAGCAGGCAGAATCTCCGGAGTGTATTCCTGCTTCTTCAATATGTTGCATTACACCTGCAACAAAAACATCTTCACCATCGCACAAAGCATCGACATCAACCTCAATTGCATCAGTTAAAAATTTGTCAATCAATAATGGGCCTGTTTCAAAAATATCGACATAATCAGCCAAATATTTATTTAAATATTCATAATCATAAATAATTGCCATACCCTTACCGCCCAAGACATATGAAGGTCTAACTACAATAGGAAACTCTATCTCACTAGCCTGCTCTATAACCTGTTTAGCGGAATAAGCAATACTATTTTTAGGTTGATTAAGATTAAGATCTTGCAATAGTTTTTTGAATCTGTCTCTATCTTCAGCTAAATCGATCATATCTGGCAATGTTCCAATAATTGGAACATTTTGCTCTTGTAAAAATTTTGCTAAACTAAGGGGAGTCTGACCGCCAAATTGAATATTATCATAATCAGTGGAAACGGTTTCTGGATTGCAATTTACCATAATTGCCTCAATATTATGCTCTCTAAATGCAAATGCAGAATGCACACAAGTGTAATCAAATTCAATACCTTGACCTATTCTATTGGGGCCACTACCTAAAATAATAACTTTATCGCGATCTGTTGGATTAGATTCGCAATGATTTTCTTGATATAGTTTTGATCTATTTCGGTTAATAGAATTAATATTTTCATCATTCATAAAAAAACATTCAACTTATATTATGTGTTAACCCTTGAAAATTAAGGGGGAAAATTAAGGGAGAAAAATTGTTTTTAAAATTAATTTAACAAAGAGATTTTAATCAATCATTTTATAATGCAAAATATTTTATTATTTTTTAGAATTTTTCTTTGTAAAAAATCAACAAAACAGCTATTGAGAAATAAATCATCATCATAATCCAGCTTGCTGAAATAACTGAAATCAAGCCAGCAGAACCGAGAGTAACCGCTATATTATCAAAAATATAAAGCCCCACCCCTGTTAAAACTCCTAAAAAAATCATCATAAAGGCTTTTTGATTGCGAATATGATTAATTGCAAAAAAACCTGCTATAATTGACATAATCGCAAATATTAGCGGTCTGGTTAATAAGTGATGATATCGAACCCTAAATTTTAAAGAGGAAATGCCTTCATTATTAAGTTCTCTGATAATTTGAGGCAATTCAAAGATGGTAAATAATTTTACATCCTGAAAATTATTTCGTATAATATTGTTGATAAAGCTTTCCTGAATATTAGTTTTGATATTGATTTGTAATACTTTTTTATTAATCAAATTATTACCATTAATTATTGCATCTTTTATAAACCATTGATCTTGTTTAAAAAAAACCTCTTTAGCATCAATTTTTTTATAAAAAATACCATCCCCATCAAAGAACCAAAAACTAACATTAATAAAAGAAAGATTCTCAGGATCTACCTTCTCCATTTTTATCAATATTTCTTCATTTTGATTTTCAAGATTGACTTGCTTTATCCACACCCCTCCTGAAAATTCAATAATATTTTTAGATTCCTTCTTAAGACTAACATTCTCAAGCTCTCTTAACTTATTGATCGCAAAACTATTTAATGAAGCAAATAATGTTATCCAAAATATTCCAATTAAAAATGACGTTACCGCAATTGGCTCAATAATAGCCCACAATGAAAAACTACTATTGCGAATTGCAGTTATTTCGCTCTTACTAGCAAGAGTAAATAAAGTAGCAATTGCGGATAAAAGAATTATTGAAGAAGAAAATTCATCAACAAACCTAACACTACTGATGATGGCGAGCAAAAATGTTTTAAAAATAGATAAGTTTACTTCTCTTGCCTTTTCAAAAATTTCGATTAGCCCAATAAGAGAACCTAAAAAGAAACAAGCAACTAAAATTTGCAAAAATCTAACTAAAAAACTTTTGATTAAATAACGATTAATTAATTTAATAAACATTTTAACTTACAAGTGAGATAAAAATTTTCGATATAAATAGCTGAAAAATATATACAAAACAACTATTCCAATATTAATTAACAATATATTTATTATTTTATCAAAAGATATTACGATATCTGTTATGGTAATATTAACAATTAAAAACAACATAGCAAATAATGTTGCCCCTGCTATGTTTTTTAGGCCTCCATGGCGAGTAAAGTTTTCTTGCAGAATAAAAAATAAAGCAATCATAACAAGAAAAAGTGCAAATAACGGGTAAAGAAATCTTTGATAAATTTCAATGTTATATTCTGACTTTTCTGAATCACTTAGAATGTGAGTGGGGCTAACTAATTCTAGCAAATACCTTTCTTGTGGCTTCCATCTTATTTGATTATTATTGTCGCTATTGTTTTCTGTAAGATTCAAAATATATTCCTCAAAATATAATATATCTGATTTTTGAGTGGTTGGATTAAATCTTTGAATCGAGCCATTATTCATTTCAAGCAAAATCATTGACTTTTCTGCAATAATTTTACCGGTTTCCGCAGTGATAGTTAGGATATTATTAACAGATCTTTGGTCGTGAATCAATATTCCGTAAAGTCGATTTCTTTTATCTTGAAATTTAGTATAAATAGTAATTTTTTTGAATTGCTCAAAAGTCTTAGGGTTAACCTTAAATTTAAAATAGTTATTTTGTAAATTAAGCCTAGATATTTTTAGTTCCTTATTGGCAAATGGAATTAGATAAAAAGATAAATAAAAAGAGAAAATAGTGAATAATAAACCAATAAATAATGCTGGCAATGCTATTTTAAACCTACTTAAACCACTATTTTTAAGAATGGTGATTTCATTATTGCGACTAAATTTTTGATAGGTCATTAGGGTGGCTATAAATAAACTAATTGGAGCACCAAACAACAATAATTTAGGCAATATCAACAAAAACATTTTCCATAAATCAACAAGAGCAATACCGTTTTCTGTTATATATCGAATAAAGACAGCAATTTTACTAAACCAAATTAAGGCAATAAAAACAAAAATTATCGCCAAAAAACTTAGCATAAGATTATGAATAATGTATCTTTGATAAATTTTAGTTATCATTAATTTTATTTGAGCGATATGATTAATATTATTAAACCGCCAATAATAATGCGATAAATGGCAAAAATTATAAAATTATTTTTTGCAACAAATGAAATTAGCCATTTTATTACTATTAAACTTGACAAAAATGCAATTACACTACCAAAAACAATCAGCTCAATATTTTCAAGGGTTAGATCTTGATAATTTTTATATAAATCGAAGATGGAGGCAGAAAAAATGGTTGGAATTGCTAGAAAAAAAGAAAATTCAGTTGCTTTCGCCCTACTAACACCAAGAAGCATTGCTCCAATTATGGTTGCTCCAGATCTCGAAACCCCCGGTATCATTGCTAAACACTGAAATAAGCCTATTGATAGCGAAGATTTGATATTAATTTCTTGCAACTCTTTATGTTTTGAGATATTTTTTTGATACAACTTCTCAACAATTAAAATTATAAAACCACCAATAAGCATTGCATAACCTATTATCAAAGGGCTAAATAAGTAAGCTTTGATAAATTTATGAAGAAACAATCCCAGTAAAATCGCAGGTACAAAGGCAATAATAATATTTATTACAAATTTTTGATTATGAGAATTTTTATGAATATCTTTAATAATATCAAAAATTTTATGTCGATAAACTATTGCAATTGCTAATATTGCACCAAATTGAATAACGATTTCAAAAAGTTGATTTTTTATTGAATTAAAATTAATAATATAGGAAGCAATCAGCAAATGAGCGGTTGAAGAAACAGGGATAAATTCGGTTATTCCCTCTATTAGACCCATTATCAATGCCTTAAAAAAATTATTTTCAAAGAAGTTATTTTCTAATAATGGCAATAATTGAATATCCATAAGAAAGATAGTTAAATGCGGTGAAACACAGTTTAAATAAATAATTTTGTGGTACCTCTGGTCAGACTCGAACTGACACATCTAATAGATAATAGATTTTGAGTCTATCGCGTCTACCAATTCCGCCACAGAGGCAAATAAATAAAATTATAAAATTAAAAACTCCTATAAGTCAAGGCATAATTTAAGCATTTTACCACAACCTCTTATCTCCTTACTTCTTCTTGCTTTAATTAGCAAAGTGAAAAAATTCTCAAGATTCTAAGCTACAAGATTTTATTCTGCCTAATATAATAAAAAATATAATCATAACCCATTTTCTTTATTTCGCTAAATATTGATAAAACTAAATTTTTACCAATATTTTTGCTATTAGGTTTTTTAGCAATCTGACTATATGGCAACAAGGGGTTAAAACCCATTGTTGCCGAAGGGGGGGGGAATGAAGAAGAAAAGAAATAATAAAATTAATATTTTCTTGATCGATTTAATCGCATTATATCTTTTTTTGCATTTTAGTGAGTGTATTTTTTGCATCACCATTATCAATGCTTGATTCTACTAACTTAATGGCATCTTGAAAATTATTTGCCTTTTTTGCTAAAATTAGAGCTAAGGCACTATTAATTGCAACAATATTGCGGTAGGGAGATTTTTTACCATCAAGTAAATCTATCAATGCTTTGGCATTATATTCAGGGCTACCGCCTATCAAATCAACTATATCAACCTTTTCAAATCCAAAATCAGTTGGATTAAACACTTCTTTTTTGATATTGCCATTGATTAATTTTACAATCTGCGAGTTGTCTGTAAGGGTTATTTCATCCATTCCATCGTTACCATTAACAAAATAAACTTCTTTTTGCAATATATTTTGCGAAATAATTACTTGCGACATTTTTTCTATCATATTTACATTTGCCACCCCAATTATTTGTTTATCAACTTGCAATGGGTTTAGCAAAGGACCTAAATAATTGAAAATAGTCGGCTGTTTGATTAATTTACGAATCGGAGCAATATTTTTAAGACTTTGATGAAAATATGGAGCAAATAAAAAAACTAAATTATTATTTTCAAGACTTGATATTATTGACTCTTCATCTTTAGCAAATTCAACATTTAAAATTTCAAAGATATCCGCAGAGCCAGATTTAGAAGATGAAGCTCGATTGCCATTTTTCGCCACTTTTACCCCACAAGAAGCAACAACAAAAGCAGTGGCAGTTGAAATATTAAAACTATTGAGACAATCACCGCCCGTTCCACATAAATCAATGGTTTGTGACAATAAATTATCGCTTACACTAATTTTTAACATTTTATGCTTAAGGGCATTAAAAGCTCCAATCATTGCCTCAACAGGATATTGCAAATTATTAACGATTAATAAAATTTCCATTATTTTATCATCAGAAAATTTCTGCTCTAAAATTTGAGTAAAAATTTCAGTAAATTTATTGGAATCAATCTTTTCTAAATTGTAACCGTTAAAAATAGTAGTCATTAGCTACGATAATCTTTGTTGATTTTAACATATTCTTCATTGAGATCACAGCCCCAAACAATAGCAGAATAAAGATCTTGCTTCATAGTTTGAGAGGCGGAAATATTTTTTATTTCTTGTGTTTTATTAACCCCTAGATCAATAATAATTTTTACCTCTTCTTTTTTAAGATATTGATGGACATTTTCTTCGTTGTAATCATTGATTTTAGAGCCATTCTCGGCAATCAAGAAATCGCCAATTTTAACTTTGATTTGCTGTTGAGAAATATCATTTGTTGATTTACCAATTGCCATAATAATCCTTCCCCAATTAGGGTCGGCGGCCGCCATAGCACTTTTTACCAAAGGAGAGTTAGCAATTGCCATTGCCACCATTTTAGCCTGTTGATAATTTGTTGCATTAATAACATTGATTTCAATCAGCTTTTTAGCACCCTCACCGTCAATAACTATCATTTTAGCCAATTCAATTGATAACTCTTCCATTGCTATTCTAAAATTAGCAAGTGATTTATTTTTTGCATTATCAATAAAATTATGTTTAGCGGTTGCGGTTGCAAAGGCAAGAACTGTATCGTTGGTTGATTGATCGGAATCAACAGTTATTGAATTAAAGCTTTTTTCAACAATATCATCAAAAATTTCTTGCAAAACATCGCTTGAAATATTGGCATCAGTAAAAATATAACCAAGCATTGTTGCCATATTGGGAGCAATCATTCCTGAACCCTTAGCAAAGCCTATAATATTAACCTCTTGCGAATCAATTAAGCATTTTTTCTGCACTAATTTCATTTTAGTGTCAGTGGTCATAATTGCCTTTGAAGCCTTAATAATCATTGATTCATCATCATTTGCTTGCAAAATCATTTCGTCAATTTTTTGTGTAATTAAATTAACATCGAATATTTCGCCAATTACTCCCGTAGAGCTAACAAATACTTCATTTGTAGAGCAATTTAGTGAGGAAGTAATTTTTTTAACCGTTTTGGCAACGATTTTTTCACCAATTTCCCCCGTAAAAGCATTAGCATTTCCTGCATTTACTATCAAAGCTTTTGCTTTACGATGATTAAGAATATTGCGACAATGAACAGCAGGAGATGCAATCATAGTTGAAGTGGTAAATAATCCAGCTACCGCCACTGGTTTTTCAAAAATTACCAACAATAAATCATCGCGATTTTTATATTTTATACCACAATTTATAGTGGCTATTTTCATGCCTCCGATAGAAATTTTTTGTGTGGCAATTTTTTGTGTGGCAATTTTTGGTTCAGATTTTAATTGATTCATTTTATTTAATTAATTATTTGATAAACGACCCTGAATAAAAGATTTAGATGGGTTAACCAACATTTTCATTTTCTTAATTGCATCTCTACCAATCAATAAATCAAAGCTCATTGTGGCACGATTAGTTAAACTCAACTCAATTGGAACTTTTAAATTATTGATAGAAATTTCAATTACAATAATTGGTCTAATTTCTCTTCTGCCCCCTGAATCTGAAATTGAGCGATATTCTAAGATTGGTGCCTTACAAATTACTGCTGGTTGATTAATTTTTTTAGCAGGATAAATTTTAAACTCAACCCATTCTTGCTCTCTAACCCTGTAAAATCTAAGATCCTCACTATGCATTGCTGATGTTTTTGCTCCTGTGTCGATCTTGCCTTTAATAGCGGTTATTGATAAATCTGGAATCGCAAACCATTCTTGCCAACCAATTAAATTTGATTTTTTAATCTTGATGATTTTTTTGCTTTCCATTTTTTAGATGATTATCTTTTATCAATACATAAGGCCCTAGCTTTGAGTAGATCATCCTCGGTATCAACTGATAATGGATGACTATCAACAATTTTTACCATTATGCTCATTTTATTTTCAAGGGCTCGCAACTGCTCAAGGCTTTCTCTTTTTTCCAGTTTAGATGGAGGCAATTTGATAAAATTTTCTAATGCTGTAATTTTATAGCCATAAATTCCAATATGATGAAAATAATCGCCAAAATTGATTATTTTGCTTTGTTGATAAGGAATTGGAGCCCTAGAAAAATATAATGCCTCGCCAATATTATGCTCTAAATTCGCTATGGCAATTTTAACAATATTAGGGTTAATAACTTCTTCATAATTATTAATTCTGGAAGCAATAGTGGCAATATCACAACTACTATTAAGAGCTAAATTTGCAACATCGACAATAGATTGGCTCTCAATGATTGGTAAATCGCCCTGTAAATTAATGATTACTTGATATTGATTATGAAGATTATTTTTTTCTATAAAAACCTTATAGGCATTGTAAATTCTATCGGTGCCAGAAGGTAAATTAGGGTCAGTAATGACAAAATTTGCACCAATATTTCTGGCAATATTGGCAATTTCCTCGCCATCGCAAGCAATCAAAACATCACCAACTTTTGATGCTATCGCTCTTTCATAAACCCTTGCAATCATTGGCTTTCCGCCTATATCCGCAAGCGGTTTATTTGGCAAACGAGTAGAGGCAAGCCTTGCTGGTATTATAATTAAAATTTTTTGATTCATATAAACAAAATTTAAGATTTAATGCGATAGCCTATTTTTAGCAATCGATAAATAAATATTATCATCACAAAATTTATTACTAAAATATAAATTGCTCCCATTAATAAATTGCCGTCGCAATGCCCAGTAATAGAATAACGAAAACCGTCAATCATTTGAAAAAAAGGATTAAAGTGAGCAATATTTTGCCAAAATTTTGGCAAAGATTCAATTGAATAGAATGTTCCTGATAAAAAAGTTAATGGGGTAATTAAATAGCTTGTAACTGCAGACATTTGGTCAAAGCCGTCAGAAATGATACCGCATAAAATTCCCATCAAACCAAGAAAACAGCAAGCGGAAACTAAATAGAAAATCATTAAGTAAAAATTAAAAATTGGCAATTTAACAAAGCACGAAATAGCAAGAAATGAAACCAATGCAACCGCAAGCCCTCTTAATATTGCCCCCAATGTAAAAGCATAAATAATTTCAAATGCTTGAAGGGGTGGAATTAAATAATCAATGATATGACCCATCACCTTACTCATTACAAAAGAAGAAGAACTATTAGCAAAAGCATTTTGCATTGATGCCATCATTATCAAGCCTGCGGAAACAAATATTGAGAAATCTACATTGCCAATATTATTAATTTTATCCCCTACCGACAGTGAAAAAACTGCTAAAAATAAAATTATATTTACTACTGGAGAAAATAAAGTTTGATGATAAACTTTTAAAAATCTTAAAATCTCTTTTTTTAAAAGAGTGTTTGCTCCAAACCAATTAATTAACATATTTTAATATTATGAACGAAATTTTAAATGATAACCTAATTAATAATTTAGAAAAAAAATTAAAAAGCCTTGATAATGATTTTGAACTAGAAATTGCTAAGGTCAAGAGCTTAATTCAAATTGAAGAAATTAGAATAAATTTTCTTGGCAAAAAATCAATCATTGTTGATTTATTTTCACAGCTAAAAAATTTCACCAATGAAGATAAAAAAACAGCTGGAGCCTTAATAAACAATCAAAGAGAAAAAATATCAAGTCAAATCGAATCAATTAAGCATAAATTTGAAACACAATATTTACAAGAAAAATTAGCAACAGAAAAAATTGACATTACCGCTCCTTACCGCAAGCAACAAATGGGTTTACTACACCCTTTAAGTAAAGTTTTTCAAGAAATAAAAGAGATCTTTGGCAATCTTGGCTTTGAGCTTTGTGAAGGCCCAGAAATTGAAGATGATTTTCATAATTTTAGTGCTTTAAATATTCCAAAACATCATCCAGCAAGACAAATGCAAGATACTTTTTATCTTAAAAATTCAGAAAAATTACTACGAACCCACACTTCTAATGTGCAAATTCGCGAAATGTTAAAAAATAAACCACCATTAAAAATTATAGCCCTAGGAAGAGTATTCCGCTCAGATTCCGACCAGACACACACTCCAATGTTTCATCAAATTGAAGGCTTTGTGGTTGATAAGGAAGCTAATTTTGGCAATCTTAAATGGGTCTTAGAGAGTTTTCTTGAACAATTTTTTGAAACTAAAAACCTTGAATTAAGACTAAGACCAAGCTTCTTTCCTTTTACCGAGCCATCAGCAGAAGTAGATATCAACTACCAAATTGAAAATGGTAGAATTAAAATTGGCAAGGGCGATAAATTCCTTGAAATATTAGGTTGCGGAATAATAAATCAACAAGTTTTAAAAAATTGTCAAATTGATAGCGATCAATTTCAGGGCTTTGCCTTTGGTATTGGAGTTGAAAGATTAGCAATGTTAAAATATGGTATCACCGACCTAAGAATGCTTTTTGATAATGATATTCGCTTTTTAGAACATTACGGCTTTAAAGCTTATCAATTTTAATTAAAAACAGAAATAGTTAATCTAATAAGGCAAGCTATAAGCCGGGTTCTGTAATTAGAATTACAAATAAATGTAAAACTAATCAGCGATTATTCATCTAGGATAATTGTCGCCAATTACCTCAAGCAACCTACCCGAACAAGAATGCGAGAAACATTGATAGTTAAAAAAACTACCTCACTTAATAAAATGCTTGCTCCTATTTGGTCTTGCTTCCAGCAGGGTTTTTCAAGATTATTGTTGCCAATAAAAATTGTGAGCTCTTACCTCGCATTTTCACCCTTACCGCTAGATTAAAAACCTAGAGGCGGTATATTCTCTGTGACACTTTCCCTTGCAAAGTCTATATATTTAACTTTACAGCCAGCTATTAACTGGTGCTGATTTCTCGTGAAGCCCGGACTTTCCTCTAATTTTCAACATTTACAATTTAATAATTAAAATATAAAATTAGCAACCGCCCACTTGCCTTACAAGATTTGGCAATTTAGAATTAAAAAATTCTTCTGCAACAAATTTTTTAATAAATAAAATATAAAATTATGAGAAAAACAATATTATCAGGGGTTCAGCCCACAGGAAATCTGCATCTTGGCAATTATCTTGGCTCAATTAGAAATTGGCTAAATTTGCAAAATGAATATGATTGCCTATTTGGCATTATGAATCTTCATGCTATCACTATTTATCAAGAGCCTAAAATATTAAAAGAAAGCATTATTAATACTATTGCAACTTATTTAGCTTGCGGTCTCGACCCTGAAAAAAATATCATCTTTTTACAAAGCGAAATCTCTGAACATGTTGAATTAGCATGGGTGCTTGCTTGCAATACATCTCTTGGCTGGCTCAATAGAATGACTCAATTTAAAGAAAAATCCGCCAATAATGAAAATTTAGGGCTTTATAGCTACCCAGTATTAATGGCATCCGATATTTTGCTATATAATGCTGATTTAGTGCCAGTTGGCGAAGACCAAAAACAGCATCTTGAACTAGCGAGAGATTTAGCAGGATCATTTAATCGCCAATATCAAGAAAATTTTTTCAAACTTCCCGAACCATTAATAGTAAAGCAAGTTAAGAGAATTATGTCTTTACAAGATGGCACCAAAAAAATGAGTAAATCAGATATTTCTGACCTTTCACGAATCAATTTAACCGATGAAAGCGATATTATCATCAAAAAAATTAAAAAAGCCAAAACCGACTCTATCAACAGCATTGAATATCAAGAGCAAAGACCAGAAATCTACAATCTTTTAAATATATTTGCAAGTTTTACCAATCAAGAACCAGTTGTAATTGCTAATCAATATCAAAATTTAGGTTATGGCAGATTTAAAAATGATTTAGCAGAAATTTTAGTTGAAAAAATAAAACCAATTCAGCAAAATATTGCAAAATTAAAAAATGAACAACATTATTTATTAAAAATTTTAAATGATGGTAGTGCCAAAGCCAAGGAAATAGCCTACCAAAACCGAAATAAAATATTTTCAATTATAGGCTTTAAATGAACAAAATAAATTCGCAATCACTCACCTCAAAATCGATCAATGCAATTGAATTAGAGCTTGCAAATATTGACTTAGTGGGAGAAATAAAAAAATTAAAACAGCAAAATAATGCCATTATTCTCGCTCATTTTTATCAAGATTCAGAAATACAAGATATTGCAGATTTTATTGGCGATTCTCTTGATCTATCACGAAAAGCAGTAAATAATTCCGCCAGTCAAATCATATTTTGCGGAGTTCGTTTTATGGCAGAAGTTGCAAAAATATTATCTCCTCAAAAACAAGTTTTGATTCCTGATTTTAAGGCAGGTTGTAGCCTTGAAGATTCTTGCCAACCCGCAGATTTTGCCCTATTTAGAAAAAAACATCCTCAAGCAATAGCAATTAGCTATATCAACTGCTCGGCAGAAATTAAGGCATTATCCGATATAATTGTAACCTCTAGCAATGCTGAAAAAATCATTGCACAATTACCAGAAAATCAAGAAATCATTTTCGCCCCTGATCAGCATCTAGGAAGATATATTGCAAAAAAAACAGGTCGAAATTTAATCTTGTGGCAAGGAAGCTGTATGGTTCATGAACAATTTAGCGAAAGAGAGTTAATAAAATTAACCGTAAAATATCCAACTGCCTTGGTAATTGCTCATCCAGAATGCCCGGAGAACTTATTAAATTATGCTCATCATATTGGCTCAACTTCATCTTTGTTAAAATTTGTTGGTGACAATCAAAATAAAGAATTTATAGTCTTAACCGAACCACATATAATTCACCAAATGAATAAAATCAACCCTCAAGGTAAATTTTATGATTGTCAATTTATCAATCAAGCGGGTTGCTCTGCTTGCAATAATTGCCCCCATATGCAACTAAATACCCTTGAAAAGCTTTATTTAGTAATGTTAAAAGGCAATGAATCACCATTTGGCGGAGAGCTTATCATTGAAGAATCACTTAGAATTAAAGCTTTAAAGCCTCTAGAAAAAATGCTTAATATGTCTTAGAATTATGAAAAATTTAAAAATAATAACCTTAATAATAACTCTTCTTACTATTAATCAGAGTTACGGCAACCAACATTACGAAGCTAAGAAATTAATAAAATTTTATAGCGATGATGGAATTTCAAGCTTCGAGAAATCAAAATACAAAAATGATTTCTATCAATTAGTGAATTTCTTTCAACCTCAAATTAATTCATTATATTGCGGAATAGCAAGCTCTGTAATCGTCTTAAATGCTCTAAATTATGGCAACATAACAAGTAATAGCTATGGAGAAACAACTCTGCCAAAAACAATGGAGGGGAAAGTTTTGCCTTATAACCTTTATACTCAACAAAATTTTTTAAACGGCGAGACCAATAAAATCAAGCATCAAGATATTATAGAATTAAAATCTCCTAAAAAAATCATTAATCAAAATGAAATATTTGACCCAGGCCTAACTCTTGGCGAGTTATCCTCAATTTTAAAACAAGTTCATAAGCTTAAAGTAGCAACCTTTTATGCCGATAACCACAACCCAGAAGCAATTGAAAAATTTCGTGAAATTGCCAAAAAAACACTATCCGATAAAACAAGTTTTTTAATTAGTAATTTTGATGGAAAAACATTTCGCAACTCGCCAACTGGTCATATTTCGCCAATAGTTGCCTATAATCAAGAAAATGATACTATGCTAATTCTCGATGTCGCAACCCACCAAACTGAATGGTACTGGGTAAAAACAGAACAACTATTCACTGCAATGAACAGTAAAGATGGAGAAAATTATCGCGGTTTTATAGTGGTAAACAAATAACTTAAAAAAATCAATCATTTTTAAGTTTGACAAGTGGCGATTGTCTAATTATTTAAAGAACTCCTAAATTCCAACTCTTATAAAGTGCTACAATCAAATTTATAACCAAATTATTCATCATCGTTTTTTACATAAATATAAACATTTTTACCATCAATTCCATTCTCCTCGCACATTTTAGACATATCGAGCAAAGTTTGATAAGTAGATCTAGGCTTATCTTTAAAATTTTTCTTTAATATTTCAGCAAATTTTTTAAATACATCTTTCCAAGACAAATTATTATCATCAAAATCCCCAATTCTATCAATTTCTTTTTTCCTATCATCATAAATAATTAAAACTTGTGGCTTTTTATAAACAATCTCTCCTCTTTTATCTTTGAGCTCCAATTCGTCTTTATCTAAAATAAAATCCGGCTCATCCTCTGGGCGATCATTTGTTATATCGTTTCTCAAAGAATAATTGGGCTCGTGATAAGGAAATATCTCTAAAATTCTCTTACATAAAGCTTTGCCCCTCTCGTCAATAAATTTGGCAATGTCTTTATTGCAACCCCCATAAAAACCTTTTATTTCTTTATTAAGCTCATGTGACGAATCTTTGTAATAATTTTCTATCTTATCGCAAATATCATCATTGCTAATCTTTTTATTTAAGTCGCTTGTGGCAAGTGTAAAATTACCTAATTTTCCAATATATTCTTGATATTGCTTATTGTCTTCATGTTTAGATGCAAGAATATGTTCTCTTTCTAATTTTTCATAATCTTTTTGCATTTTATCTTTTGACAAATTCTCTTCAATCGCCATTAAAATGAATTTATGCAAATCTTTTTTATGATCATTTTGCAATAAAGCTTTTTCAACATCTTCATCGTTAGGCATTTTTAAAATTGATGGGATAATTTTAGAAATATTCCCCCAACCCTCATTCTTTACCTGATTTTTCAGGCTATTAATTAAAGTTGCCGAAACAATCCTTTTGGTATCATCGACACAAGACATACGAAAACCAAAATTTATTAAAATTTTTAGCGACGAATAAAAATCATCAGAATTCATTTCGTTCTTATTTTCAAAAAAATAAATTAATAATGGCATCAAACTCCATAATTTTAGAAGACGAAAGTTGGATAATAAAAAATCAATCTTTTTATCATCATTTTTAATTTTGATTTGATAATATAAATCAGCTATCTTTTTAACATCTTTGAAAATTGTTGCATCTCGAAAAAGATTTTCTTTTATTACTTTTTTGAAATTAGAATATATAGAGCTATTAGATATTACTGATCCAGTTCTAACAATCAAATAATGACGATAAAAATCATCTAGCTCATTTTTTGTTTTACTATTTTTTAAGACCTTCTCTTCAATCTCACAATTCCAATCGCCAAAAAATTTTTTTTGACTTTCTTCATCATCAGCTAGTTTAGAGATTTCCGGCATCAAAACAAAGTTTCTAATTAAATCGCTGGCTGTCAATTTTTTGCCAGTATTATTAAGTGACTCAAAAATCTTTTGAGAATTGCTTAAGTTAGTATTAGAAATTTTAACAAAAGCAAAAATTAATCGCATTTGAATGATCTCAAAAATACTCTTAAGAAAATCAATTTTCAGATTTTGATCTTCAGTAGATATAGAGTTTTTTTTAATTAAGTCTAAGAAATGATAATAATTAATTTTAATATTTTTGTTATTAAATTTTTGATTATTTGGTTTTCCTGAAAGTAAATCTTCATAAATATCCGCATCATGATTAAGATGTTTCAGCTTTAATTTTTGTGATTTTTGCGATCCATTAGATTGATCATATAAAAATCCATCAATTTTTTTTATAATATCTTCAATTCTACCATTTAGATTTTCATTATCTTTAGCATATTCTTGAAGTAAATTTTTGATTGCAAAAAACAATATTGAAATAGTTGTGAATCTTTGTTGACCGTCAATAATTTCGTAAATTCCTTTACTAGCATGATCAATTACAACCAAAGATCCAATATAATGCTTTTCTGCGGAATTTTTTTTATTATAAATTGTTAATATATCATAGAATAACTCTTCGCAATCTTTTTTATCCCAACAATATTCTCTTTGATAGGGTGGAATGTTAATGGATTTTATATTGTCAAACAAACCAGAATTAAACTGCTTATCTTGAATTGTAATATTGGACATAACACAATTGGTTAATTTTAATTAAGTTTTTGATAAAAAGCGACAATTAAAAAATATGAAAATAAGAAATCAACTTTATTTTAATTTATAGTCGAATAATTTAAATTAAATCACTACAACAACCTTAGAAAATATTCTATTGAACGAGGAATTGATTCAAAATAAATTTGTTGTAGTTTTTGATTCTTAAACCAAGTAATTTGCCTTTTTGCATAATTTCTAGTTTTCTGGCTTGCAAGCTCAACCATTTTATTGTAATCAATTTTTTGATAACCATCTAAACCTAGAAAACAAGCAATTTCATTGAAGCCCAATGTATTAAAAATTGACATTCTGTGGCTAGGAGTAAAATTTTTGCAAGTTTTAAACAGCTTTTCAACCTCATCAATTGCACCGCAATCAATCATTTTCAAGAAGCGATCATTACAATTTTTATAAATTTCTTGTCGCAAAGGATTAAGATTAAAATGCAAAAATTGAGAATCTGCAAAAAATTTATTAATATTATTACCTTGCCAAAATGATAAAGTTCTGCCAGTTTGCAACAAAACTTCATATCTTCTTGTTAATCTTTGTTTATCAAGCTTGATTGATATTTGGCTATCTCCCATTGCAATTAATTTTTCTATAAACAACTCCCTGCCTAACTTGTTAAATAATTCATTAACCTCTTCATTAATTGCTTTATCAATATTAGGGATTCTTGATATACCATTGATTAACTTGTCAATATACATTCCGCTTCCACCCACCACTATTGGTAACTTGCCTGCATTTAAAGTTTTATTGATAATTTCTACCGCACAATCAAGCCATAATACCACCGAACCATTATCGAAAGGCTTAAAATAAGAATATAGAAAATGATCAATTTGTTTTTTATCGAAATCATTAGGCTGGGCAGATAATATTGGCAAGCCTTGATATATCTGCATTGCATCTGCATTAATAATAACCGCAGGAGTAATTTTTGCAATCTCAACCGCTAATCTTGATTTTCCAGAAGCGGTAGCCCCAGAAATAACTAAAATTTTATTGTCAAGATTTTTTTGCACTATTTAAATCATTTAGTAAATTTTGTAATTTTTTTAAATCTTCTGGAAATGGCACCTCAAAAGACATTAATTTCTCGCTTCTTGGATGAAGAAAGCTTATTCTGTAAGCATGAAGAGCTTGGTGGCTAAAATTCTCAACATAATCTTTTATTTGATTATACTTATCAATATCAAGCCCTAGTAAATTATTGCTGACTAAGTTTTTTCTACAAGAATTATAAAGCTGGTCACCAATTAAAGAATGCTTAATTGACTCAAAATGAACCCTAATTTGATGAGTTCTGCCAGTTTCTAGCTTGCACTCTACTAGGCTAGCAAAATTATCACCATAAACCTCCTTAGTTTGATAGTGAGTAATTGCAACCTTGCCATCATTATTGGTAACCATCATTTTAAGGCGATTTTTATTTGAACGAATAATGTTGCGATTAATAGTTCCACTACTTGGGCTCAAGGCACCATATATAAAAGCAAAATAATAGCGATTAATATTTCTTTTTTGTAAAGCGGTACTTAATTTCAAATGAGTGAAATCATTTTTTGCAACCAACAATAAACCGCTAGTGTCTTTGTCAAGGCGATGCACTATTCCCGGCCTAATATTTCCGTTAATAGTTGATAATTGACTAGAATGGCTAAAAAGCAAACCATTAACTAATGTATCTTGATAATTCCCAGCACCCGGATGAACAGTTAGATTAATTGGCTTATTAATAACTAAAATATCATCATCTTCAAAAACAATATCAAACTTGACTTGATTGGCTTTTATTAAAGCAGGCTCTTGATCTTTGATTTTAACAATAAATTCTTGACCAATTTTAGTTTTTTGAGATAAGTTTTTTACTGGTCGATCAGCTTCGTCAACAATTAAATTTTGCTCGCAAAAATTTTGAATTTTACTGCGGGTAATTTCAGGCTTTATTGCCAAAAATTGTTGAGTTAGATATTTGTCAAGCCTTATCCCCGCACTATCTACATCAACAACAAATTTATAAATATTCATATTTTCTAAAATTATAATAAATTAAAAGATTTAATTTATTAATTAATCGCCTTGATCTTTATATTCAAAATCAAGTTTTTCAAAAATCTCTTTGATAATCTTGCCACAAGCCTTGCCACTGGTATCAATACTAAAATCTGCCAATTGATAAATTGACTCTCTTGTTTTTAATAGATCAGTAATGATATTCTTTTTATCTTGAGCTTGATTTATCAAGGGGCGATTCTTCTTTTTACTTAGGCGAGCATATATTTCATCAATCGATGCCTTTAACCAAATTGAAGTTGCCTTTGACTTTATAGCCGAGCGGGTTTTTTCATTAATAAAAGCACCCCCACCTAAAGAAAAAACAATTTTTTCATCTCTTTGCAGATTATCAATAATAAAATTTCTTTCAAGCTCTCGAAAATAAGCCTCACCCTTTGTTGCAAAAATTTCATTAATAGAAATAGCTTCAATATCTTCTATTTCTTGATCGGAATCAATAAAATAATAACCAAGTTTTTTTGCAAGCCTACTACCAATTGTTGTTTTACCAACTCCCATCATTCCTACTAAACAAATAATCGATTTTGATTGCATTTTTACCTCAAAGATTTATAATTAATTAGGGCTGAAATAATTTTTTATTTTTTATAAAAAATCTGTTGAAAATTTTTTAAAAGGCATTAATATTAACAGGCTAATGTTTTTTAACAACTTATAAACTAATTATCAATTAAAATATGTCTATTTTTTCAAATTCTCGCCAAAATTATTACAGCTCTTCCATCGCATCTTCTGCTGTTAGAGATGCTGGTCTTAGAGACTATATGCTTAAAGTTTATAATTTTATGGCAATTGCCCTTGCAATATCTGGAGCAACTGCTTTTTTAGTAGCAAGCTCTCCGCAATTGATGAACTTAATTTTTGGAACTCCGCTTCGTTGGCTTGCAATTCTTGCTCCAATCGCATTTGTATTCTTCTTTTCTTTTAAATTACAATCTATTTCCGCATCAACTGCAAAAAATTACTTATGGATATATTCTGCATTAATGGGGGTTTCTCTTGCATCTCTTTTAATAGTTTATACTGGGGCAAGTGTTGCTAGGGTTTTCTTTATTACCGCCTCTGTATTTGGAGCAATGAGTATTTACGGCTATACTACAAAAAAAGACCTAACAAATTTTGGTTCATTTTTAATAATGGGCTTAATTGGTGTTATCATTGCATCTCTAGTTAATCTATTTTTAAAAAGCCCCGCTCTTTATTTTGCTCTTTCAATCATTGGTACTCTTATTTTCATTGGTCTTACTGCTTATGATGTGCAAAAAATCAAACAAAATTATTATATGGCATCTGGCGATCAAGAGTCAATTAATAAAGGTGCAACTATCGGTGCATTGGTTTTATCATCACCAAATTCAATGAACTACAAACATCAATATCACTTTGGCAATTTTGCCGACATTTTTAAGCACATAATTCTAATAATCTACCTTGAAGAGTTTTCTAGGAATAAGAGCCCATTCTTAGTTATAGATACCCATTCTGGGGAGGGAAAATACAGCTTTGATCCAGATTTTATAAATGGCAGTAAGCACCATGAATCGCAAAATGGAATATTAAAAATATTAAAAAATCAAGAAGCAAAGAATTTACTACCAAAAAAATTTTTAGATATTTTGGCAAAAATTAATTTAACCGAAATTAAAAATCTACAAAACAAACTAATCTTCTACCCAGGCTCACCTTATATTATAAAGCATTTTATTCGACCTTGTGATAAAGGAATATTTTACGAACTAGAAACAACAGCTTTTAACAACCTAAAAAGAAATTTTGCAGGCAATAAAAAATTCTTGCTTTTTAAAAAAGATGGCTTCAAAGCCCTAGAAAATCAGACTGTAGCACATAATACAAGAAAATTAATTTTAATCGATCCGCCATTTGAAAAATTCAATAATAAAATTTCAGACGATTATGAAAAGATTCTAGCTTTTTTAGAGGAAATAAAAAACCACCAACAAGACCAAACAATTCTAATTTGGTACCCCATAATTGACGAAAGTTTTATCAAAAATTTTCATTTCAAAATCAACAAAATTGGCATTGCTAATATATTATATAAGAAGATAAAAATATCAGAGAATTTAATTATTGGCAAAATGAATAGCTGTGGAATGATGATAATAAATTCAATCAACAATGAGTTGGAAAGAAAAATAGATGATTATCTATCAAAAATTAGCCATTTCTTAACAGAAATAGCAATTTAGCGAAGAGCAATTAGGGAAATATTCCTTCCACAATCTTCAATTTTTAACAATTTAGCCCTGCGAAAACTAAAAAAATCATCACTTGTAAATGTATCAATTTGAGAGTTGAAGATATTATTAATACCTCCCTTACGAAGCTCTTCTTCTATATAACCGCCAAGATTAAATAAATATTTATCCTTTTCTTGATCGCTTATAAAAAATTTCTTATTCGCAAAGTCTTTTAAAATAAAATCATTGTAAAAATCTTGCGAAATTTGATAAGATTTTTGCTGTATCATTGGGCCAATAAATCCACATAAATTAAGATTGCGAGAATTGGCAAGAGAGTTAATTTTATCAATGGTTTTAGTTATAATTCCAGCTATTGCACCCCTCCAACCACAATGTATAGCAGCAATAATTTGCAAATTAGGCTCAAATAATAAAATTGGGGCACAATCAGCAGTAAATAAACCAATTGCAACATTCTTTAGGTTGGTAATAATCGCATCGGCATTTGGCTTCATTGCATTTTGATATATTTTTTTATAGTCGTCAATAACAACAACCTCACTACTGTGAATTTGATTTAAAAATAAAATTTCTTGATATTTGCAATTTTTTAATTGCAAATTTTGTTGCAAATTCTCTAAATTCAATAAATTTCTATCAACAAAACATTCTTTACCAAAAAAATGATAATCAAATTTGTTAAAATTTACAACATTCATAATTTTTTTGAATTTACAATCTTTTTTGCCTGAAGACAGAAAAAATCACCTCTTTCTTCAAAGTTTTTCCACTGATCGAATGAGGCGCAGGCTGGAGAAAGCAGTATATTATTAACTAGATCATTTTTAAATTGACCGCAACTATCAAAAAAAGCTGAATTAACTGCATTGAGAAGATTATTGCATTTTTGATAAATAACATTATTTTTAGATAAAAAATTTGCAAAATCATCACTTGATTCTCCTATCAGATATGCCTTTTTAACCCTTGAAAAATATGGCTTCAATGAACTTATTCCGCCATCTTTTTGCTTTCCGCCTACTATCCATAAGATATTATCAAAAGCCAAAAGTGCATTGCTGGTTGACTCCGCATTGGTTGCCTTGCTATCGTTAATAAAATTTATATTATCAATTTTTTCTATCACCTGCAAACGATGCCTCAAACCCTCAAATTGCAATATTGTTGCAATAATTTTTTCATCATTAATTTCTTGATTAATTAACATAAAATAGCATTTAGTTATTGCAAAAGCAAAAGCAATATTTTGAGCATTATGCTCTCCTTTAAGAAATTGCGATGTACTTTGATATTTTTCCACTTTTCCAATATTAAAATTATGATAAATTGCCTCATTAACCATTGATATCATTAAAGGCTTGCTATATTCTGCCTCTAATATTGGAGGAATTTTCTTGGTAGAGATAGCAACTATTTTTTGATTATTGTTACTAGATAATTCTTCATAAACTTTTTTAGATTCAAGATTATCAATATTTATAATCGCAAAATCTTCTTGATTTTGATTATTAAAAACCCTTTTCTTAGCTTTAATATAGCCATCCATTGAATTATGTCGATCAAGATGGTCGGGAGTAATATTGGTGAGAGCGGATATTTTAAAATGAGAATCAGAAAGTAAATCAAGTTGATATGAAGAAGTCTCGAATATAAAAGCGGTTTCTTTGTTTTTATCAATATTATTTATTTCGCAATCAAAACAGGGCATACCTATATTTCCACCAATTGCTGACTTTAATTGCAATTTTTCAAATAAAAAACCAACAAGAGCAGTAACTGTTGATTTGCCGTTAGTTCCTGTAATTGCAATAAAATTTTCATTATGATTAAGGCGATAAAAAATTTCAATATCACATGCCAGCTTAGCATTGCTTTTATTAATCAAATCAAGAATTGGATGAGACTTTGGAAAATAAAGCGGAATACCAGGAGAAAAGCTAATAATGGTTTTTTCGTCATAAATAATTTCACTATTCTTAGTAAAAATTATTTTGTTCAAAAATGAAAATTTTTCTGCAATTAATTTTTGCTTTGCCTTTTCTATATTCTCTAAATTATCATCGGTTGCATATAATTCATATTGCTGACTTTGAGAATTAATTAAATTTCTAGCAAAAAATTTTAATGTAGAAATGCCTGAAATTCCCAATCCATAAACAATAATTTTTTTAAATTTTATATCCAACATTATAAATTAAATTAATTTTTATTCACAAATTACTTTCTTAAAAATACTCAAAAAATTACTAGTGGTTTGAGATAATATATTTTTTAGATCTAGATTTTTTATCACCGCAATCATTTTAGCAACTTCAATTACAAAAGCGGGCTGATTAACTTTCCCTCTATATGGAACTGGAGCAAGATAAGGGGAATCGGTTTCTATCATTAAATATTCTAAAGGAATATTTTTGATTATATCCTGCAATTCTTTAGCATTTTTAAAGGTTACAATTCCAGCAACAGAAATTTTTATATCAAGATCAATTGCAATATTTGCAAGCTCTGCTGAACTAGAAAAGCAATGTAATAAAGCAGGAAATTTACAGTTTTTTTGTTCACTTTTTAAAATATCAATCATCATTTTATCGGCATTGCGACTATGTATTATTAGTGGCAATTTAGTATTTTGAGATAATTCAATATGGTTTAAAAAACTTTGTTTTTGCAATAAATGATTATCATTCTGGTGATAAAAATCAAGACCCGTCTCTCCAATTCCTATAATTTTAGGGCTTTTATTGCATAATTTCATCATATCTTCTACCTTAAGAATATTTTCTTTATTTACATTACAAGGATGAAGACCTACTGAATTATAAACTTCTCTATATTTATTGCTGTAAGCAATTAACTTATCTAAATCATCAAAATTTGTACAAATAGTTTGCATAATCTTGACCCCTGATTTTACCGCATCAGCAACAACAACATCAATGTTATAGCCATTTTTTTCAAGAAGATCTAGATGGCAGTGGCTATCAATGGCGAATTCATTTTGCATTCTAAAATATAATTAAATTTAATCGCATATTAATATTAAAAATTTAAATTTACCACAAGCTAACAATTCCCGTGAATAAATAATTGGAGAAGTTAATATATATTTTATTATCAACAATAATTGGTGCATGATTATTTTTAAAACCACTAATATAAGAATATTCTATCTTGTTATCTGTTGGGCTATAAATTATAAAATCACCATTTACATTAGAGATTATTATTTTATCGCCCGCCATAACAAGACCGCTATAAATAATTTTAGTCTGCGGTTTTTTAGGATTTTTAAAATGAGGCAGATTAAATATCTGCTTAATTTTACCACTTTTCTTTTCGATAACTACTAGTTGATTTTCGCTATTAATGCTATATATATAACTACCCGCCAACCAAAAGTTAGAAGCACTGCCAAAATAAAAAAGTTCGGATTCAGAATTATTGAATAAGGATTTGCTCCACAAATTTTCACCATTCTCTAAGTTAAAAGCATTTAAAATGCCGTTATTAGAGGCGACATAAATAGCATTGTCTTTTAATATAATATTCGCATCAATATCATTAAGATAAAAATTAGAGTTATTAGCAATTTTTACATTGAGATTTCTAGACCATTTCACCTCACCATTTGCAATATCTAGCTTGTAGATTTCTCCAGAGCTATATCCAACAATAATAAAGTCTTGAAATATAATTGGGGCAGAACTTCCAACTAAACTAAGAGAGCTGATGGAAGCAGAATGAATCCATATTATTTCACCAGTTCTAGAATTTAAACAATAAAGCTTATCATTGGTAAGAATTAACAATATATTTTGATTAGCTATTGGGGTTGCAATTGGAATTGCAGAAATTTTTTTTCGCCACAATTCTAAGCCGTCTTTTTTGCGACTTGCAACAACCTGATTATCACCTATAATAGAAAAAATCACCTCTTGATTTTCACCAATTTTTGGATAGCGATAAGAAACATCCACTCTTTTAAAAATCTTTTTTCGCCAATTGATTTTTTTACTTTCCAAGCCAACCGCGACCAAATAGCCAGATGGCTCTAGATAAAAAGCAGTATCCTTATCTATTATAGCTAAAGAGCCAGTATTATTAGATTTATTAGCAGAAAATTTAGAATAAATTATTGATTTTCTAATGTTGAGTGATTTTTTTTTATATTCAAATGTCTTATAAATATTTTCAATATCAAGATTTGTTTGAATATTTGCAGACCAGAATTTAATTGTTTTTTGATTAGGAATATCTATACCAACATCTTTAAGTGTATCATCTGGCTTTATTAATGCCGATAAACTAACTATCAATTCCGGATCTATAGGCTTTGTTTTTTTATTTCCAGAACAGCTGATTGTTAAAAATACCACACTTAACGAAATAAAAAAAACACTTTTTGACATTATTTGCTTTCTTGATTATTTATTTTATAACCTTGAGCAGAAATTACTTGTAATTTTTCTTTAGCCCTATCTTTTAAAATTTGCGAAGAATCTTTACCGCCCTCAATTTCAGCAAGAGACTTGAAAGCAAGACCTAAATTTTGCTGAAGAATTGCCAAATTAGCTTTCTGCTCAATTATTTGATATTTAAAGTTTTTGTTATTATTTTCAATTTCCTCTATGTCTTTGATTATCTGTTGATTTGATATTGATTTTTCGTCTTGAGCAATAATTTTTACATATAAAAAACCCGCAAGATCTTTGATAAATTTATTGCCTCTTGAATGACTAATTTCGAGATAAACTTGCTTTGCTTCATCAATTTTATTTTGAGAAATCAATAAATTTGCATAATTTAGCTTTGCAATAAGCTTTGTAGAACCTGAAAAATAAGAATCAGCAATTTCTTTAAAAGCAATTTTTGCTTCTTCTATTTGACCCTGTTTAGATTTAGCAATAGCTTCAAATAACAAAGCTGAATATTTTTCATTTTGTGATTTTTGATAAAAATTATAAAATATCGACATCAAGACTAGTATCGACAATATCGTGGCAAAAATAACTGATAAACGAATGTTGTTTTTTACAAGAGCAACAATCGAAAATTTTTTAGCTTTATTAACTATTTGACTTAATAATGATTTTTTTTTCATAAAATGACAATGATTTAATTGATTTTAAGGCTTTTATTGATTATTTTTAAACAACATTTAAGAGTATTTTTTAGCAAGTAAGCTATTGTCATTGGCCCAACTCCACCAGGAACTGGGGTTATTGAAGAAGCAACAGTAATTGCAGATTCAAAATTAACATCACCTACTATTTTGGTTTTATTTTCACCAATATTAATACGATTAATTCCAACATCAATAATTATTGCATCTTTTTTTATCATCGAAGCATTTATTAAATTCGGAACCCCGGTTGCTGACACCACTATGTCTGCAAGCAAACACTCTGATTTTAAATCTTTAGTTGAGCGATTGGCGATTGTAACTGTACAACCTTCTAACATTAAAAGCCTTGCCATTGGTCTACCCACTATATTTGAAGCTCCAATTACTAGTGCTTTCAAGCCAACTAGACTGCTGTAAGTAGAAGATTTAGAAATTGCATCTTTAATCAAATGCAAGCAACCAAGAGGAGTGCAAGGAATTATTGCCGAATCTTTACCTTCTAGCTCTCCAACCGATAATTTTCCTACATTAATTATATTGAAGCCGTCAACATCTTTTATTGAATCAATTGCCTTAATTACATTTTTTGAATCTATATGTTTAGGCAAAGGCAACTGCACCAATATTCCGTGGACATTGTTATCGGAATTAAGTTCATTAATTTTTTTAATCAAATCAATCTCGTTAATATCGTCAGAAAACTTAAACTGCATTGAATTCATGCCCACAAAATGAGCAGATTTTTCTTTATTTCCAACATAAACTTCACTAGCCGGATCGCTTCCAACCAATATTACTGCCAATGTAGGGGTGATAGAAAATTTTTGTTTAATCTCCTTAACCTGTTGAGCAATTTCATTTTTTATATTATTGGCAATAGCCTTGCCATCAATAATCTTGGCACTTTTATTATCGGTCATTTATTTAAGAGTTATCATTTTGAAAATTTTACAATTATTAGCAAAAGTTAAATAATTTTTTTTAAAAATAAAGTTATTTGTTTTTCTTGACTAAAAAAATATTATGTTAAAAATTATTGGCTTTTTAAAAGCAGTTTTTGAAATATTTCATTTTTAGTAAGTTGATTACTATAAAATCAATATATCAAGTAAAATTATAATATAAACACTCAAAATTTCATTCATATGGCTGGAAAACCTAAAGCTTCAAAAGCAAAAAGAAGTTCTATCTTATTTAAAATGGTCAGCACCGCTGGAACTGGCTATTTCTATCTTGCTCGTCGCAACCCAAAACAAAAACCAGAAAAAATGATCTTCAGCAAATATGATCCTGTAGTTCGTAAACATGTAGAATTCAAAGAGCAAAAACTTTCTAGCTAACTAGAAATCAATTATCTAAGAATAAAACTAGTTAAAAATCATTGAATTAATTTATATGTCAGAAGATTTTAATAAAAACAACGAAAATAACTCTCCAATTGTTGGTAAATCAATAGAAAAAACCGCATCACAAATAACAGAAGAAAGTAACTTTGCTCCTGCAAATTTTATTCCTTTGATTTTAATTTTTGTAATATTTTATTTTTTTATAATTCGACCACAAAGCAAAAAGCATCGTCAACATCAAGAAACAATCAACAGTTTAAAAGTTGGAGAAGTTGTGGTCACAACTAGCGGAATCATTGGCAAGATAAAATCCAACCCCGATAAAAATTCTTTTTTTGACCTAGAAATTGCCGATAATTTAATCATAAAAATTGCTAAAAATCATATTGCAGAAGTTTTTGTTGATAAAAACAAAATTGAAAAATCCAGTAAAACTGAAAAAAATAAAAAGCTTTTAAAGAAATAAATCTTAGAAAATGCTTAAATTCTCAAAAATAAAAATTTTTTTAATTACTTTAGTAGCGATATCAGCCATTGTTTTTTCTTTACCTTCCTTCTTTAGAGATAGCAAAATTTTAGAAAAAATACCAAATAGTAAGGTTGGGCTAGGGCTTGATTTAAGAGGTGGGTCACATTTGTTACTAGAGGTAGGATTCAATCAATATATTCAAGAACAAATAGAAAACCTCAAGGAAGATATAAAAAACCTACTTCGAGACAGCTCGCTAAAAATAACCAACGAAATATCAAACGATAAACTAATAATCACAGTAAATGAAGATGGAGATTTAAAAGAAGCAACCAAAATAATTAGAAAAAACTATCCTAAAATTGATATAAAACAATCAGAAAATAAAATACAACTATCTTTTTCAAATGCAGAAATTTCTGAAATGAAAAAAAATCTTATCAAACAATCGATAGAAATCTTAAGAAGAAGAATTGATGAAAATGGCACCAAAGAACCAACAATACAGCCTCAAGGCGATAGTCAAATTTTATTGCAAGTTCCGCAATCAGAGAATGGTAACAACCTAGATAATCAGAACCTTAAAGAAATAATCGGCAGAACCGCAAAAATGACCTTTCATTTTGTTAATGAAAAAACCATCAATAATTCTTTAGTCATATCATCCTCAATCAATACCGAAACAATGTATGACAATGAAGGAAATCCATATTTAATAGAAAAACCAGTAATATTGGGTGGAGAACTTTTGATAAGTGCAAACCCAACTTACTATCAAGGTGAACCTGCTGTCGCTTTCCGCTTTAATAATATCGGAGCAAAAAAGTTTGCCCAAATTACAAAAGAAAATATTGGCAGATTTTTTGCAATTGTTCTTGACAATAAAGTTGTTACAGCCCCTAGAATAAACTCGATAATTAATCAAGGCTCTGGCATTATTTCTGGCTCATTTACCGTTAAAGAAGCAACCCAAGTTGCCTTGTTATTAAGAGCAGGAGCATTACCAGCACCTCTAAAAGTAATTGAAGAAAGAACTATTGGTCCATCCCTCGGTCAAGACTCTATTAAACAAGGGACAATAGCATCAATAGCAGGAATTATTTTTGTCGCTATATTCATGGTAACTTTTTATGGTCTATTTGGATTATTTGCAAATATTGCAATGATAATCAATGTAATGACAATAATAACTATACTCTCGATAATTGGAGCAACACTAACCTTGCCCGGAATAGCGGGAATAGTTTTAACAATGGGCATGGCAGTTGATGCTAATGTTTTAATCTTTGAAAGAATAAAAGAAGAACTTAGATCAAAACAAAAACCTATTATCGCTGTAGAGCAGGGCTTTTCGCAAGCATTTAGAACCATTGCAGACTCCAACATAACAACCCTAATTGTGGCATTTTTTCTTTATGCCTTTGGTAGCGGTTCTGTAAAGGGCTTTGCAGTAACTCTTTCAATTGGTATTTTAGCATCAATGTTTTCAGCAATTCTCTTAACAAGAATGATGATAGCTTTATATCTAAAATATCTCTCAAAAAGAAGAATGGTTATCAAGTTAAATTTGATTTAACAATAAATGTGTTAATTCCAAGCAAAATTAGAAAAAGTGATAATATAAATATCATAAAGTATTCCACTAAAAATAGATCATTTATTTATAGATTCCTACTGCCAATCTTTTTAATTACTATTTTTTTAAATTCTGGCAATCTTACAATCGCTAAGAACAAATCAGAATCAAGCTCCTTGCCGATAAAAATTACCGCCGATAAGATTAATGGAGATGCAAATTCAAATCAAATAAATGCAAGTGGTAATGTTGAATTAATAAGAAATAATGCAATTATTTATGCCGATAAGGCGATTTACGATAAAAATAAGAAATGGTTTGAAGTTAAAAATAATATTAAAATTCAAAATATTGAAGTTGGCAATGTTTATGCAGAAAGCGCTGAAATAAAAGAAGATTTTTCTACTGGAAGCTTTAATAATGCTCAAATCATTATAAATAACGGCTCATTCTTAATATCCCCTAGGATAAAACGAGAAAATAAAAATGTCACAATATTAGAAAAAGCAATAATATCTCTTTGCCCTAATCCACAAATCGATATTGAAAACAAGCTACAAAAATTTGATAAGGATTTAGTTTCTATTGATTCATCGACAATTAAAATTAACAAAGAAGAATCTTCGCTGACTATCAAGGGAGCAATTATTAGTATTTATAAAGTTCCTGTATTTTATATACCATACCTAAAGATTCCTTTGCTTGGCAATCAAAGAAAAAGTGGCTTCTTAAGCCCTTATTACACTAAAAATAATCGCTTTGGAATAGGTCTAATAACCCCATATTATCTCGCCATATCGCAAGATAAAGAAATAACTATTACTCCACGTTTATATCCATTTTCTGGGCAAATAATTATCAACAATAAATTCGAGCACTTATCTCCATTTGGAAGATACTTTATTGAAAGCGAATTAGCCAATAATAAAATTCAAGATTCTCAAGACATAATAGCAAATAATCGCACTCAAAATAATTATCGCTGGCAAATGAAAGGATCTGGATCTTTTGATTTTACAAAAAATATTGGAGCAAATTTCTTAATTAATCATCTTTCAGACTCAAATTATTTAAGAGATTATTATTATGATTACACAAATTATTCAGTTTCAAAAGCAAATTTTGATTATATTTATCAAAGAAATTATCACAATATTGCAACAATTAATTTTCAGGAGCTGGAATATGAAAAAAACATTAAAAACACCCCCGTCATCTTGCCAACAATAGAATCGCACATTGAGACAAAGCCCTTACTATTCAAGGAAAAGCTACTGCTAAACAGCAATTATGCAAACTTAACTCGTTCAGATGGATTACAATATCAAAGACTATCAATCGCACCTGAAATCAATCTCCCAGCTAATTTTTATGGCAATTTATTTTCTTTAAATGGAAAATTTGAATCAGATGTTTATTATCTAAAAAATGACAATAAAAACCTAAATAATAAAATAAATTTTCACAAATCGCCAATAAATTATCAGCCAGAAGCCTCACTATCTTGGCAGTTACCATTATTAAAAAAAAGCAAGAATAGTACTATAACTATTGAGCCAATGGCAAATTTCGTGATCAGCTCTTTTAAATCAAAATTTCAAGAAATACCAAATGAAGATAGCAATAATTCAGAATTAACAATAAGTAATCTATTTCTTAACGATAAAATTGCAGGCTTTGATAGAAGTGAAATTGGCAAAAGATTTAATTATGGAATCAGAAGTGCATATTTTAATAATGATGAAGAATATAGATTATCAATTGGTCAAAGCATTAAAAAAAGCAATAAAATACAAGATGTTAACATCAGAGGCTTTAACAACAATTCTAAATCAAATATCGTTGGCGAACTTTATTATAATAAAAGAAACTGGCTTAACATAGCTTATAATTTTCAATTAAATCAAAAAGATTATCAAAATGATGTTAATGAAATTATAGTGGGCACAAAAATATATAAATTAACCGTTAATGGCACTTATTTACTAATTAAAAAAACAGCCCAGAATAATCAAGAAATTCAACAAACAAACCTTTTATTTTCAATGCCAATTACCAAAAAAACTGCAGTTGATTTTAACATTAATCGAGATCTAATAAATAAAAGAAATATAACTCGCAATATTGCAGTTAGATATGATGGATGCTGTTCTTCTGCTGGCTTTACAATTAGCGAAAATAATCAAAGCACCTTATTAAAGCCTCAAAGATCTTTTAATATTAACTTTACAATCAAAAATTAACTTCATGACTCAATTAATCAACATTTTAGGGCTTTATCAAGAAGAGTTAGCAGAGAAAGTTAATATACTAGATATTCCTAAATTCCGCTCTAAGCAAATTTGGAACTGGATTTACTCAAAAGGAGTTACGGATTTTAAATCAATGAAAAATATTGGCAATAAAGAATTTTCAATATTAGCGGATAATTTTAATATTGAACGACCAAAAATTGTTCTTGATATTACTTCTCAAGACGGAACCAGAAAATGGTTGGTTTCCTTTGCAGATAACAAACAAGTTGAAATGGTATTTATTCCCGAAGAAGATCGAGGAACAATCTGCATTTCTTCGCAAATTGGTTGCACACTTTCATGCAAATTTTGCCACACAGGAACTCAAACATTGGTTAGAAATCTAGAATGTAGCGAAATTATCGCTCAAATTATTTTAGCAAAAGATTTGCTAAATGACTGGAATATTGAGCAGAAAAAAATTACCAACATAGTATTTATGGGAATGGGAGAGCCATTTTTTAATTATGATAATGTGGCAAAGTCAATAAAAATAATTACCAATAAAGATGGATTAGGGTTCAGTTTAAAAAAAATAACCATCTCAACCGCTGGACTAGTTCCAGAAATAATTCGCAGTGCCACTGAAATAAAAGCTAATTTAGCAATATCTCTACATTCAACCAATGACAAATCCAGAAGCGAAATCATGGCAATTAATAAAAAATACCCTCTTACTGAACTAATGAAAGCTTGCAAACACTATAATACACTCAATAAACAGCAAAAAATTACCTTTGAATATGTAATGCTAGAAAATATCAATGACAAAACAAGTAATGCTATCGAATTAGTTAATTTAATAAAAAAATTTAATCTTCATTGCAAAGTTAATCTTATTCCATTTAACCCTTGGAATGGTTGCAAATTCTCTAATAGCAATATCGCAACAATTAATAATTTTCAAAATATACTCAAAAAAAATGATATAATCACCACTATTCGCAAAACCAGAGGAGAAGATACACTTAGTGCCTGTGGACAACTTAAATCATTATCACAAAGAGTAAAGAACAATGCTAAAAAATAATAAAATTATTATTCGCAATCAAGAAGAAATGGAAAATTTTGCTAAAAATATTGCATTTAAAATTAGTGAAAATGCAATATTTATGCTATTTGGAACCCTTGGAGTTGGAAAAACTTTTTTTGCAAAAAGCTTAATTAGAGCATTGTTAAATGAAGAATTAGAAGTTCCTAGCCCAACTTTTAATCTTATATATCAATATTCCAATCCCAAAGAAAGAATAAAGAATATTTTTCATTTTGATTTATATCGCCTTTATCAATCTAAAACCGCCAATCTTAACATCTATCAGGAGCTTGAAAATATTGGTTTATTTTCCGCCCTAAAACAAGGATTATCAATTATAGAATGGCCAGAAATAGCAGAATCAACAGTTCAAGAAAGTTGTTATAAATTATATTTTAGCTTCAATAATGAAGATCTAGATGACGAAAACACAAGAAAAATAACTTGCAATGATGAATTTGTTAAAAAATTTCTTTAATCAAGTTAGTTTGATTATATTTTTATTAATCAATCTATTTTTACCTGTTGAAATATCGGCATCAGACAATATAAAAAATAAAATAATCGCCTCCCATTACTTTAAAAAAAACCTGATTTATAACGATCTTCATTTTTTAAATATTCATCGTCAATTAACAATAATAATATTTTGGGCAAGTTGGTGTATTAATTGTCCAGATAAATTATTATTTCTTGAAAATTTATATCAAAAATATCAATCGCAAGGCCTAGAAATTATAGCAATCAATATTGATAACAACAAAAATATAAAAAATTTTACAAAATACTCAAGCGAGATTAGTTTTTTTAATATTTTAATAAAAAATATTACAAGATTAGATCTTCCAATGCCAGCATCTCTGCCTGATATTTATTTAATTGATAAAAATTTTAACACTAAAAGAATTAGTGAAATAGAGTTAAAATCCCTCAATATAATTAACCTACTCACAGAAAATAATTTAACTCAACAAATTATAAATTAAGCCAATTTAGCACTTTGAGCTATTATCAAGAGTTGACTTTAACAAGATTTCAATTATAATTTTCTAAAATTAAATCAATATCAAATTAATATGTTTAGAATTGCAATTATTGGCAGGCCAAATGTTGGAAAATCAACTCTTTTTAATAAGTTGGTAGGCAAAAAATTTGCCATCACTGATGATATTTCAGGGGTAACAAGAGACCGCAAAGAATCTATTGCACAAATTGGGCCAATTAAATTTATCGCTATTGATACAGCAGGTATGGAAATATTCGCCAAAACAGACTCTCTTGCCAAAAGAACAACCAAACAAAGCGAATTGGCAATCGAAATGGCAGATTTATGTCTATTTATGGTTGATGGCAAAGCAGGAATACAGCCAGAAGACCGATCTCTTGCCAGCCTATTAAGAAAGAATCATCGAAATTACTTATTAGTTGTTAATAAATTTGAAGGAAAGAACGAGGCAATTCTTGATAAGGAGTTTTATCAATTGGGGCTTGGAGAGCCTCTGGCAATATCAGCAGAGCATAAGGAGGGCTTCAACACTTTATATGAAAGAATTGAGCCTTTTTTTGATAAATATCAGGAAAATCATCAAAAAAATTTTTCACAATTCACAATCGAAGAAGAATTGGAAAATCAAGAAGACAAAACCAATAAACCATTTTTGCAAATTGCAATTGTTGGTAGACCAAATGCTGGAAAATCAACCCTACTTAACAAAATTATTGGCTCAGAGAGATTAGTAACTGGGCCAGAAGCTGGAATCACCAGAGATGCAATCGCTATCGAGCATATTATAAATGGGCAAAAAATCCGCTTTATTGATACCGCAGGAATCAGAAAAAAGGCTGTTGCAGTTGATAAACTTGAAAAAATATCACTTAAAGACAGCTTTAGAGCTATTGAATTGGCACAAGTAGTAATATTGCTAATTGATGCCAATTTAGCAATGGATCGTCAAGATATGGCAATTGCTGGGCAGATTCTCAAAGAAGGAAGAGCAATAATTTTTGCAATTAACAAAATAGATCAAATAAAAGGAGATAAGGAATTATTTTTAAAGGAAATTAGAACTCAAATTCAAGAGTTATTTCCTGAAATTTCTGGGTCGCCAATCATTGGAATATCGGCACATAATGGCTATAATATTGAAAAAATGCTTAATTATGCCCTTGAAACTTATCAGCAATGGCAATCATATATAAACACAACCCGTCTTTATAATTGGCTAGAACAAGTCAGAGAAGCTCATACTCCAAAACTTTACAAAGGAAAACAAACCAAAATAAAATATATCACTCAAATTAAGCATCGCCCTCCTACTTTTGCAGTTTTTACCAATCATATTGAGGCGGTTGAGGGCGATTATCAAAGATACCTTCTTAATAGTTTAAGAAAAGATTTTCATCTTAATCTAACGCCAATTAGAATGGTGGTTAAAAAAAGTGAAAATCCATATAAAAATAAAAAAGTCAAAACTTTCTCCAAAAAACTTAAGATTTAACTTCTAAGTAAATTTTCAAAAATAGCTTCTTGGAGCTTTTCTGAAATTAATGATTTGATGTTGAAACTTGGCTTTTGACTATCTACTTTTTGGTTAACATATTGAGAAATATTCTTTACCTTTCTAGGATTTAATTTAGAATATCTAAATGAAAATGAAAAACTTCTTTAATATTTTGATTTTTAACATTAATTTCTTTATTTGATTCAATAGAGTTAACCATACTACTTTTTTGCTGGTAAAATCAGTTGAAGTATTTTCCGAGGCATTTTGCAAATATTTATATTTTTAGCCATTCAGGAACTTTAATATATTCTGGCTATTGCAAATGTTTATTTTGCTTTAAATTTTATTTAACAAAATAATCAAAGAACT
>JAJTDS010000016.1 GCA_021298605.1 Rickettsiales bacterium | reverse complement strand
GATTCATTTTCTGATTTAGGTTTTATGGTGAATTCTATCATATTATATTTGCGATGTAGAAGCCCAGAAATACTGCTAGAAGAGAGCATATTACGGATAATAAGCTATAAGCCAATGCTTGAAGATAATTGCTGGCAATAAATAGATTTAAACAATCAAGAGAAAAACTAGAAAATGTTGTGTATCCCCCTAATAGCCCTATTATAAAAAAATATTTTAATTTATTGTTGATTATGTTATCAAAATTATTAGCGAAAAAGAAATAAAGAAATCCTGCTATAAAAGACCCTGTAACATTAATAAATAAAGTATTGTAAGGTATTACTAGAAATGGCTTTGTCGATATTTTATTTAGCAATCCTAAGTTGGCAACAAAATTATTGACAGCAAATCTAAGACTAGAGCCAATTGCTCCACCTATGGCAATTAAAATTATATCAGTCATTAATATTTTAGATTTTAAAATCATCTCCTAAATAAACTTGCCTCACTGCTTGATTATTTAAAATTTCTTCGCTATTGCCATTGGCAAGGATCTTGCCGTCATATACTATGTATGCTCTATCAACAATAGATAAAGTTTCTCTAACATTGTGATCGGTAATTAAGATGCCAATATTACGATTTTTTAGATGTGTTATCATTTTGCGAATATCATTAACTGATATTGGGTCAACTCCTGCAAATGGTTCATCTAGCAACATAAAGGATGGTTCAGTTGCCAATGCTCTAGCAATTTCAACTCTTCTTCTTTCTCCTCCGGAAAGAGATAAAGCATGAGAATTTCTGATATGAGAAATTGAAAATTCGTTAATTAGTTTTTCTAATTTTTGTTGTCTGTTATATTTATTGGGTTCTGCTATTTCTAGCACTGCTTCAATATTTTTTTCAACCGTCATCCCTGAAAAGATTGATGATTCTTGAGGCAAATAACTAATGCCAAGACTTGCTCTTTGATAAATTGGCATTTTGCTAATTTCAACATCATCAATTAAAATTTTACCTCCATTATTATCAACTAGACCTACTATCATATAAAAGCAGGTGGTTTTTCCAGCCCCGTTTGGACCAAGTAGACCAACAATTTCACCTTGCCTTATTTGTAAGTCAACATTGTGAATTACTGATTTTTTCCCGTATGATTTACTGATATTTTCAATTTTGAGAATTTTTGTCATTATGCAGTTAATTTATTTCTTAATGTCATCTTTTATTGTTTCGCCAATAATTACAGTGACACGATCATTGTTTATTTTATTTGGTTTTGATGAATTATTTTTATTAGCTTTTAAAGCATTTCCTCCAATTAAATCACCTTTTTTGGTAATTAAATTATAAATAAATTTTTCACCACTTGCAACTGAAATTCCGTTATTAACATTGACATTATTTTCAAGAACAAATATTGAATTCATAGGGTCATAATAGCCAGAATCTCCAATTGCCGTGGTTTCTTGGTTAAAAATCTTGATTTTCTTATCAGAAAAAATTTTTTTTATTTTACCATTCTTATTTTCTGCTGTTTTTTTCTCAAAAATTATTGTCATTTTTTCTGATAATAAACTACTTTCACCATCATCAACTACAACATTCCCAGTTAAAATTATACTGCCAATTTTTCTATTTATTTCGATGAAATTAGCACTAATTTTAGTGTCATTATTTAAAGTTATTTTATTAGATTTTTTATAATTACTAATAGTAGATTTTGTATTTTCCGTTTTGGAGTTACAATTTTCAGGTAAACTGAAAGAGAATATTAATAAAAATAGCGATAAAAAATTTATCATAATTTAAAAAATGCTATAATTTTAATTATTTTTAGTGCCTGCAAATAATTCATTTAATCGTGTTTTTGTTTCAAAATAAGACAAAAAATTGGTTAATTTTTTATTTTGTATGTTTTTTATTGAATATATTTTACTAAATAAATTTAATACTATTTAATACTTAAATTTTTTTAGGTATTAAATAGTAAATCATCACTATAAAGCCAATTAAATTCTTATTTAATCACAATTAATTGAGAATTTAATTATTCACCACTATACACCACAAATTAGAGTGTCGGTTATCGCTACTGGCTTGACACTCTAAAATAAGTAAATAATTTATTTATTGTAAATTGAAAATTATATTTAACAATTCTAATTTATTTATTTCAGGCAAATTTATTGAAGTTTTTTATTTGTTTTTAACAAATTAAATTTTATAGTTTCCCAGCTAAGTAAAATAAAAAATTGATAAAGTTATGCAGCTTATCTGCTTATCTAATAATCTCAATAAATAATAAAATTTAAGTAATTCAATAAATGAATATAGAGCTACATCAAAATGATATATCAAATAAGGTTTTTGAAAAATTTTTATTAGCAAAAGAATTGGCAGTTGACACTGAAACAATGGGTTTAAATATTCATCGAGATCGTCTTTGTTTGTTGCAAATTTCAAGCGGTGATGGCGTTGCTCATCTTGTTAAGTTTGATTATAATAATTACAATAACTGCAATAACCTTAAGGCAATATTAGAAAATGATAATATTTGCAAAATATTTCACTTTGCTCGCTTTGATTTGGGAGTAATTAAGCATTATTTAAAAGTTAATATTGCTAATATCTATTGCACTAAAATTGCTTCAAAATTGGTTAGAACTTACACTGATTCACATGGTTTAAAAAATATTTGCGAAGAAATTCTTGGTGTTGAGCTTTCAAAGAAGCAACAAAGCTCATATTGGGGGAATGCTAATTTAAGTGATAAGCAATTAGAATATGCCTCTTCAGATGTTTTATATCTTCATCGTTTAAAAGAAAAATTAAATCAAATGCTGGTAAGAGAGCAAAAGATTAATCTACTTGAAGATTGTATGAAGTTTTTGCCAACAAGAGTTGAGCTCGATTTAAAGGGTTTCTCTCTTGATATATTTGCACATCAATAAAATTATAAAAACATGCAAAGTCTCAATCAAGCTTTTATTTTTTGTGCTGGTAGGGGTGAAAGAATGCGTCCACTCAGCGACACAATTCCTAAGCCTTTGGTCTTAATTGATAGAAGGCCAATGATAGAACATATTATTGAAAAAATTACCGAATTTGGTGAGATAAAAACAATAATAGTTAATGGTTTTTATTTGGCAGATAAGATAGAAAATTACCTTAGAAATATGCACAGTTACAATGCTAGGGTTATTTTTTCACGAGAGCCTGAAAAACTTGAGACCGGAGGTGGTCTTTTATTTGCAAAAAATTTAATCGACATTAATAAACCCCTTCTTTTAGTCAATGGCGATGTTATTTGGAGAGAAAGATTTCCGCTTGATATTTCCGATCTTTACGAAAATTTTATTAATAATCCTTGCAAAATAATGCTTGGGCTGACTAGAACCGACAAGTTTGAATGTTATGATGGCAATGGAGATTTCAATTTCGATCCAACAACATTGAATTTAAGCAAGCCAAAGGGAGATGATAATCAAAAATTGCCTTTTACTTTCACGGGCTTGCAAATTATTGATCCTAAGCTTTTATTTCAAGATCTTCCTGATTCTAGTTTCGGAGATTCAGAATTAAAATATTTTTCAATGTCTTATTTTTATAAAAATGCGGTCAATGAAAATGGTATGCTTGAAGGAATAAAAGGCACCGAACTTACAGGAAGATATTTCCATGTTGGAACGGTAAAAGCAATTGAGGAAGCCGAAAAGAAAATGAGACTCGATGTATTTCATCACTAAATAATTTTATAATTAAATTGCAGATTTATACACTTTAAAAAGGCATAAAATTTAGTTTAAGTCCTCTTATAATCTAGCTTTGTCAAGTGTTTAAGTTAAAAATAAACAATTTATGAACATCTTGGAAATAGTCAAAAATTTTTCAACACAAAAGAAAAGCTTAAGATTTGTTGACTTGCAAGGAACAGCGAAGAATAATATTGACATTTAAAAGTCAGTTTTAATGGGTGATGATTTTAAAGGCTCTATGTTATATTATGTAGTTTTATAGTGCAAAAATATGTAATGTTATTGCTGGACTCCAACACCATTGAGAGTTTTTGGCAAATTATAAAAAAGAAATGGCGGATTAATTTCGCTGGGTTAGCAAGAAATATTTAGAAAAATATATGGATAAATTTTGTTGGAGATTTAACAGCAAAAACAATCCTGAAATGTTTGAGAAATTAATTTTAAATTGTATTTTATAAAAATATGTCAAAAGAACTTAAGCTTACAATAACTATAGATAACAAGCAGGATATAGAGTTGTTCGAATTTGCTAATGCTATGTCAGCCTTAAATAATCAATATTATAGTTTTCTTAATGCAAAGAATGGTAAAAAAAATAGACAAGATCAAAAGTTGTTAATCAAAAAAATATCGCATGGAAGTGTGATTATGGATTTGATTGAAAAAGCAACTCCATTACTACCAGCAATAACTCCGTCTATTTTTGAATTTACAAGATATGTTTGTGATACTATAGATTACTTAATCGGTGAAATAAAAGATAAACCTTGTAAATACAGTATTTTTGATTTTAAGAACTTTAAAAATCTTTTAGAGCTTACGGCAAACTACACTGGCAATAAAGTTAATTTTAATATAAATTTTGGTAAGCAAATAATAAATAAAACCTATGATTGTAAAGATGCCTCTGCTGCTCAAAATCAAATAGATAAAGAAATAAAAAAACTTCAAGAGATTGGTGATGGAACTATTAAAGAGAATGTAGAATTAAATTTATATCAAGCAAGAAATAGCAATTTTTCTAATTCTAATGTAGGAAATATGGGTGTAATCACAGAAATATCAAACAAACCTAAAGTTTTATCATTTGCAAGCGATAAGGTAAAATATGCCATTACTAAACAAGAGGACAATCCATTTAATTTTTTTTATAATGTTGATATTGAAATTAAATTAAAAGATGAGACAAAAGATTATTCTGACGATAAAAATATAAAGGAATATCATATCCTAAAATATCACGGACCAATAGACAAAGAAGATTTATTTGGCAAGAAAAATAGTTAATTTTTCAACTATTAAGTCTTAAACTGTAAGAATCCTTTAAATTGAATTATAAATTTTTGTTATGATAGAAAAATTTTACTCTGCTATATTAATTATTCTGCGTAGAATTTTAGGAGTTTTAATAATATTATTAGGTCTCGCCTTAATTTCTTCAATAATTAGCTATAGAATTGATGATCCTTCCCTTAATTCCGGCTCTTTCAATGGTCAAGTTAAAAATATTTTAGGAATTTTTGGAGCCTATTCTTCAGATATAATGCTACAAACAGTTGGTCTTGCATCAATTATTCTTTCTATTATTATTGTTAAAATTGGCTTCAAGCTTGCCAGTAAAAATGGCGATAATTTTCTGATTTATAAAATAATTTTAGCACCATTAGCGGTTTTAAGTTTTGCAACCGCACTAGCAATTATTCCACAACCGGAATGGTGGTTATTTAATAGCTTTGGTGGTTATAATGGTTTGTTGATTTTAAATTCTATTACTCAAATAGAGCCCTATTTCACAGCCCTTATTGCTTTATTTGGTGCTTTAATCCTATTTGCGATTATTCTTGAGATTAATTGGCAAGATATTTATTATTTTTGGCGGTATTTTCATTTAACTGCTAAATTTTTAATTGGCTCAATATTTGCAAGGTTTAACAGCGATAAAAATAAAAAATCCACTATTGGTAAAGTTTCATTTGGTGAAGAAGCGAATAATATAGAAAATATTAAATTATTGGATGATGCATTAATCGGCTTTGTTTCGCAAGATAATGCTAATAATACTGCAATTGACGAAAAAGAAACTCTCAAAAAAGAATTAAAGAATATTCGCGGTAGAAAATCTAACAACAATCAAGAACAATATAAATTACCACATAGTGATTTATTGGTAAATCGTAGCGAAGAAAACCGTGATAAAAAAGTTAGTCGCGAAGTTGTTGATAGCCAATCAAAAATGTTAACAAAAGTTCTTGAAGATTTTGGAGTTAGAGGGGAATCAATTGGGGCAAGAGTTGGTCCAATTGTAACACTTCATGAATTTGAGCCATCCGCAGGCACTAAGGCATCAAGAATTATAGGTCTTGCCGATGATATTGCTCGCTCAATGAGTGCAATTTCAACTAGAATTTCAGTAATTCCGGGTAAAACAGCAATAGGCATAGAATTGCCAAACCCCAAAAGGCAAATTATCTTTTTGCGAGAGTTAATAGAGTCAAAAGAATATAAATTCTCAAGCCATTCTTTGCCAATGATATTGGGTAAGGATATTAGTGGCGAAATAACCATTGCAGATCTTGCAAAAATGCCCCATTTATTGATTGCAGGAACTACAGGTTCAGGAAAATCGGTTGGTCTCAATGTTATGATTTTGTCTTTGCTTTTTAAACTTAAGCCTAGCGAATGTAAGTTTATAATGATTGATCCAAAAATGCTTGAACTTTCGGTTTATGATGGCATTCCTCATCTTTTATCTCCTGTTGTTACTGAAGCGAGCAAGGCTATAATAGCTTTAAAATGGGTGGTCGCAGAGATGGAGGAAAGATATCGCTTAATGTCAAGTTTTGCAGTAAGAAATATTGCTGGCTATAATGAGAAAGCAGAAAAGGCAATGGTTTCAGGAGAAAAACTAACTCGTAAAGTGCAAACAGGATATGATGCCTCAACTGGTCAGCCAATTATTGAGGAAATAGAATTTGAACCAAAGAAAATTCCTTTTATCGTTGTTATTGTTGATGAAATGGCCGATTTAATGCTGGTTGCAGGCAAAGAAATTGAGGGTTCTGTGCAGAGATTAGCTCAAATGGCAAGAGCAGCAGGCATTCATTTAATTATGGCAACACAAAGACCTTCTGTTGATGTAATTACAGGTGTTATTAAGGCTAACTTTCCAACTCGTATTAGTTTTCAGGTGACTTCTAGAATTGATAGTAGAACCATTTTGGGAACTCAAGGGGCAGAACAACTACTCGGACAAGGAGATATGATCTATCTATCTGGAGGTAGCAAAATGACAAGGGTTCACGGGCCATTTTGTTCGGATGTTGAAATAGAAGATATTGTTAATTTTATCAAGAGCCAAAATTACAATGAAACGAGCGAAGAAAGTAAAATTTCTTTTGATGTTCCTATACCAACTGGCAAGGGTCAAGTTTCTGATATTGCTGATTTTAATGATAATGGCAATGGCGATGATGCACTTTATCAACAAGCTTTAGCAATTGTCAGAAGAGATAAAAAAACTTCAATTAGTTATGTTCAAAGACAACTTAGAATAGGATATAATCGAGCCGCCATTATTATTGAAAGAATGGAACAAGAAGGAGTTTTAACAACACCAAATATTTCTGGCAAAAGAGAATTGATCGAAGAATGATCGCATAATAATTATATTAACTATTTTTAATGAATAAAATCAATATTTTCAACATACCAACCTATTATAATTTTTTAGAAGCTTTATATTGCTGGTTAGAAGAAAATTTTTTCAATCAATCGCAATCTTTAAGCCAAGAGAATGCCCCAATTATAATATTGCCAAGCAATTTAGCAGTCAAAGAATTTAAAAAAATTATTGCCAAAAAAGAAGCTAAAAGAGTTACAAAAATTCTGCCAAGAATTATTGCTGTTGGCGAATTATCTTATCAAAATATTTTTGAGATTTTTAATCGCGATAATAATGGTGAAGAGCTAATAGAAAGAGCGATTGAATTGATTAATCATAAAAAGCTAGAAGATCCTGAATTTTTAATGTTTTTAATAGCTGAAGTGATTGCTAATCCTATTTTTAGCAAGTTAAATAGCTATCAACTTGCTGTAATTTCAAGTAATATTGCCGAAATATTTAATGAAATAATGCTTGAAGAGATAGATTTATCAACAATTAAAGCAATGGAATATGATAGTTTACCGAAGCATCGCCAAGAAATGCTTGATTTTCTTTGCTCCATCGAGGCAAGAATTAAAAACTCTGCGATTAAACAAAAAATATTAAGCAATCAATTATATCAGCAACTAATTTTTGAAAATTTCATTGATTTATTAAATAAAAATCAATTGCAAAAGCCTTTGATAATTGCAGGTTCAACGGGCAGTTTGAAAATTGGCAGAAAATTAATCAAAGCCATAAGCTCTCAAAATAAAGGTTATGTAATATTGCAGGGTGCCAATATTGAAGAGCTGGAATCATTTGTTGAAGATAAAAAATCTGGTCAATTTAATTCTCAAACTCATCCGCAATTTTTTATTAAAAAACTAATAGATTTTTTAGAAATATTGCCAAAAGATATAGTAAATATAAGAATTGATAAATTAGAAGATGACAATTTTTTTAAAAATAAATTATGGTCGCAATTTGTCGATGTAGCAATTTCTAATGCCGATAATTGTCACAAATTTAGCAATCTTAATAATATTTTTAATCAACAGCAATCTCTTGCAATTATTGAGATGGCGAAAGAAAAAGTGGGGTTCATTTTTACAGAAAATATTATTGAAGAGGCGGTTCTTATCGCTAAAACATTAGCAAAAAAATATTCTGATGCTGATTCTTCAGAGCAAAACACTGCCATAATAATTAATGATGATAATTTTCGTGATTTTCTTAAGCTTGAATTATCAAGAGTTGGGCTTCCTTATTTGGATGAATGTAATATCTCAATTGCCGATTGTCGATTTATACAATTAATTAATTTAATTGCTAAATTAGTTAACAATAATTTTTCATCAATTGAGTTATTATCAATTCTTAAGCATTCCATAATTTTAGATAATGTTGAAAATATTGAGATTTGGCAAGATTTAACTGCTCAATTTGAAATAAATTTTATTAGAAAAGCTCGTGATTTCAATAATTATCAAGGTTTAAAAAAAACTATAGAATGCTCCTTAAATCAAGAGATAAAGCTATTCGCAATCAAAATTATTTCCTCTTTTGATAATTTGTTAGATTTACAAAAAAACTGGCAATTAGAGTATTTAATAATAGAAATTGGCAAGATCATTGAGTCAATAATATCAATAGGTAGGAGCGATAATTCGATAATTTCATTTTCTCAAATTATCAATCAACAGCCAGAAAAAAAAGAATTAAAAAAATTATTTAATAATTTGATGAAAAAAAGTCAAATTAGGCTTAGAATTGGGGATTTAGCAAGATTTATCAAAATTATTGCTGGTAAAATTAGTTATTTTGAGGTCAGTCAAGAAACGGAGCATTATTTTAAAAATTATAAAATTAATCCAATAAAATTAATTTCAACCATTGATGCTCGCTTACTTAATCATGATTTGCTAGTATTAACAAGCCTTAGCGAGGGAGTTTTTCCGCAAATTTCAAGCGATAATTGGCTAGGCAAAAAATTGCAAGCTGAATTGGGAATAGATAAAAGATTTAGCTCAATAGGTCGCAATCAATATGATTTTCGTAATTATCTCAATAATCAAAAAATATTACTTACTGCATCAAAATTTATCATCAATCAAGAGCTAAGACCTTCGCAACTTTTAACTAAAATTGAATTAATTTTATCAAAATTATCTAATCAAAAAGCAGATATTATCAATTTTACAAATTTACATTTTCATCAACAGAAATATCGTAATTTTGAGAGCGGATCCTTTATTATCAATGATTCAGATCTTTTATTACAAGCAAAAATAATCAAAAATTCTCAACAAAACTTAATTAAAGTAGCGAAAAATCTAATTCCAAGAAAATTATCGGTGACTGATATTGAGAATATATCAAATGATTCTTATTATTTTTATGTTACTAAAATCTTGCAAATAAAACCCTTGTTAAAAATTGATGAAATTGAAGGCAAGCGAGAATTTGGCAGTCTCATTCATGCTGTTTTAGAAGAAATTGTAAAAACTAATTTTAAAAACAGCGAAAAATCAATGATAATTAATTTTGCTAACTCTTTTTTTGATAAATATGCAGATAAATATCTAGTTAGCTATTATGCAAGAATGCAATATTATCAAGATTTTATCAAATATGTCTCTATTTTTATTGAGTATAATTCTCAATATTTAGGAAATAATTATGAAAATTATGCCGAATATAAAGTGGAGTCCAAGATAGGTGATATCAATATTAGTGGCAAGATAGATCGCATCATCATTAATATTTCTGAACAAAAAATTAAGATAATTGATTATAAAACTGGCCAGCAACCTTCACAAAAAGATGTTTTGGCTCTTAAGAAGCCTCAACTGATAATTTTGGCAATATTATTGGATAATTATGAAAATCTAGTAAAAAACAACGAAATTAATGCGATAGCATATTGGAGATGGGAAAAGATATTGATTAAAGAAACTGCTATTAAAAATGTTTTTTACCTGCAGAATAAGAAAAAAGAAGAAGATTTTACTGATAAAAGAATAGAATTAATCTCTTTCATTGAGGGAATCACCGCCAATGATGAATTTAATATTAGAAAAATAGCGGTTAACAAAAATGATTTCAATAGCGAATATTGCCATTTATTGAGGCTAGAAAACAAATAAGAAACTAAAAATCGCAATAAACTTCGAGACAACTTAAAACACTCGTTATGCCCTTTGCAAAACGGCACCCAGAAAAAGAGGAAGCTAGGTCGCGACTTTCTTCAGGATAAAGGAAGGGGGTTTGTGAGAATGTGACTGCTACATTGGCTTTATCATTTTTTCAATGAAGGCAATTTCTTCTGCACTTAAGCCATATTTAGCATATAATTGTTGGTCTATTTCGGCAACAGACTTACTCCAATCGATATCCGATTTTTCCGTAAAGTCTTGCAGGGGAACGAATTTGTAAACAATTTGGCAGACATTTTGAGATGTTTTTAAAATTGAAACTAGGTATCTTAGAAATTTAGTTTTTATATATAGTTGAAGATTTTTTGCTTCAATGATATTATCAAATTTTCCAATAGGTATAAGTGAATCAGTACAGGCCTCAAAAGCATCTCCCAAGTAAGGAAATCCAATTACTTTGCGGTCTTTACAAGGATCGCCAGCCGACTTTGAGATGAATACTTTATATTTTTCAAAGATTTCAATGTTTTTCTTAATTAGCGAAGGTTTGATGTATTTTATTTCATTATCTTTGCAGCGTATTTTGCTACATCCGTCAAAAGGATTATTTTGTGAAATTTTATCTAAACTTGAGACTTTTCCAGCTATATCAAAAGCATTTCTACCAGTTGTAATTGAGGTTATTGATATAAAATTATTATTTTGAACCTTTTTAATAATAGGATAGTCGTATCCATTTGTAATTATTACATCCATATCTTCTTCGAATAAATTTCTATTTTCTGAAAAACATTCTCTCTTATCGCAATTTGCAAAATTTACTTTACCAGAATATTGTTTTTCATATAAAAAGTAATTTATGCCACCTTTAATAACAACGTCATCAAAAACATCTTTACTATTTTGATAGTTTATAATTTTAGAAATATTGTTATTTGATTTTATAAACTGACGCAACTTAAGAAAAGACTTATCTTGAGCATCTCCAGTGAACCAACGAGAAGGCGTTACTAGCGAAAGGTATTTAGGATCTAGCTTAATACCAATTTCGATAAAATAGGGAAAGAGTTGTTTGCTAAGAGAAGAGTTTTCTTGAGAATTACTTACACTCTCCTGATAGGGCGGGTTGCCAATTATTGCATTGAATTTCATATTGTCGTTATTGTTGGTTGGGGAAAAGGTTTTGCCTTGTTTAACTTTGGCGATAAAATTTTGTTGCTTGTCGGTAATTTGGTTAATTAAATCTTCAAAATAGCGAATGTTGATTTTAGAGTTGCGGAAGCCAACAAGGGTGCGGTTGGTAATGCTCTTTGCCATTTCGGTTTTGCAAATAATAAAAATATTATTTTTTAGCACTTCGTCCCATATTTCTTGCTGTTCGGCAATGTTGGCAATTTTATTGGCAAATTTTTTATCAAGAATCTGGCGATAAATGCTATAAGTAGCATAAAGTGGGTAAAGCCCCGATTTTGAATTGATTTCTAAAATTTTTGAATTCTCGGTAAAAACATCGTCGGTTATTGTATTGTGGCTTATAAATCGTGGTTCCTTGAGGGTTTCTTTCATTGCTTCGTCGAAAAACACATAACCGCCTAAACAATCGCCTAAGTGCATATTTACAACTCGCCACGGAGTAAGGACAGTTTCTTTGTCGGGGTTGCGGAAATTGGCAAAAATTGCGGTGATTTTGGCAATTCTTTCTTCGATACTGCAATTATCTGCTTCTTTGGCGAGTTCTCGGATTCTTTTGCTAGCAGAACGAAAAATATCAGGATCGTAATATTTCTTAAGAAATTTTTGAAAAAGCTCTTTGGTAACATCTTTTGGCATAAATTCTTGCCAAGATTGATTGTCTATAAGGCTGGCAAAATTATTGATATCTAACTTACTTTCTTCGTTATTAATATTGGCTCCGTAAATAATCAATGGCATCCGAATCGAAATACCACGAAGGATTGAAATGGCCTTTTGGGCATTTTCCTTTCTTTTTCTTAATTCTGCAAGTTTTTGCTGTTCTTCTTCGCTTAATTCACGATTTTTCTTGTTATTATTAAGATTTTGATAGTTTTCATATTCTTCCTCACTTAAACCTTGCTGGTTAATATTGATATCGCCGGTTTTATCCATTGCCTTAGTTTGCCCAATAATTTTCTTGAGATTTTCAAATTGCTCAAGCTCTATCGAATCTAATTTTATCAATTCATCTTGATTATATAGTTTTCCATCGTCAAAGCCAGTTTTTACCACCTTTTCAACACAGTTTTTCTTGATTTGCTCAAGCATTTTTTCGGCATCGTAAGTTACCATTTTCGAGCCGTTAAAGGCAATTACTGGACAGAAATTTAGGAATTCTCCTAATTTTTTTCGCGATTCTTCGGTGGTTTTTTTGGTTTTTGACGATATTTTGATTGAAGCTTCAACAATTTTTAATGTTCTGTCGGGGGCAAAATCAAAAACAAAACATTGCTCCTTAACTTTGCCATTAATGGTTGCGGGGGTTTGCACTCGAAAAATCGTTTGCATATAGCTCGATGCCGAACTATTTACCGAGCCAGAAAGCATAAGAACGGCAGTCCAGGCAGGAACAGAAACTCCAGTAGTTAATCTACCGCAAGATAAAGTTATAGTGTAAGTTTCTTGCGGTTTATTGGTAATAGCACTTTCAACCTTTTTTAAGGCATCTGCTGTTTTTTCCTCTTCGTCACCTTTGCCGGCAACATTGACAATGGTAAATTGGCTAAAAACTGGGTGAGCTTGCAAGATTTGGCTTAAAGCCTTAGCTTCTTTAACTCCGGGCAACATCCACAACGAATGGCGAAAATTATCGCGATATATTGCTTTAGAAAAAGGGTAATTGCTGGTTTCACTTTCTTCGCACATTAGATTTAGCAAAGATTCCACCTCTTTTCTATAGTAAAAATCATCAGATTCTTTGTTGACTTTAAAAAATTCACCAAAATTAAATGCCTCATCATTATTTGCAAATTGCTCAAATAATTCTCCAAGATGATAAGTGAAAATATTAAGTTGTGGCAAGGAAGAATAGGGGTTATGGTCGCCAAAATACAGATCATCCCATTGTTTTTTTGCCTTTTGCTCCATTATGTAATCCCAAGTGTAGATTTCGTCTTGCTGATAATTGCCTAAGATGTTAAATGGAGTGCCAGAAAGATGTAAAATCTTTGGCGATGTTTTTGCAATTTCGTTAATTACACTTTTTCCTAGTTCGGTTTCTGTGCCTTCATGGGCTTCGTCGATAATGATAAAATCCCATTCTATGTTAAATATTTCGTTGTTTTTGTCAAATTTTCCACCAGCTTGTTTTGATCCTCGCAAATCTTGCATCGAGGCGAAATAGATATATTTAAAACTTTCTTGAACATTTTCTTGTGTTGTTGCGGTTCTTTTTTCTTCTAGATTTATTATTAGATCGCCGTTTTTCTTCGATCCGTAACGAAAATTTGGTTTATCGTAAAATATTTTATCGAAATCTTCAAACCAACCTTTGTCAACAACGGGGCGATGGGTTAAAATTAGAGTTCTTGCAAAACCAACATCTTTAACCACTTGTAAAGCCGAAATAGTTTTGCCAAATCGCATTTTAGCATTCCAAAGCATTTGATTGCTTTCAGTAAATTGTTTTTTAGTTTTTTCAATTGCTTCAAATTGTTCGGGGCGGAAGATAATTGGGTTTTGATTATTGGTTTTTTCTTGTTGATTTAGCGAATTTCTTCCTTCTTTTAATGCTTTAATGGCATTTTTGATAGTTTCGAGGTCGGTAATAAACCATTCATTTGCCTTTTTTTCAATATTAAAAACTTTCTTTTCAACACCAGAGCGAAGCAAAATATTATGAATATCGGAATCGCTAAATGATTTCAAATTGCCTTTGTCGTTAAAAATTGCAATTTCAGTGTGAAGTAGATCATATCTTGTTCCAGCGGTTTGAGTATATTGATTAATGCGAGCTTTTGCAGATTCGTTCAAAATCTTGCTATTTGGCTCTAATGCTACAATATTTGTTTCTTTAATTGTAGTTTCGCCAATTTTTAAGCAGTCTTTATGGGCATCGTCATTAATCCTAAAAACATAAATTAATTTAGCTTTTAGTGGCGATTCGAATTTTATTTTATTGTTATTCATTTTTAAGTTTTAATTAAATCGATAAATCTAATTTTTTTACCTTTTTTGTTGTTAATATTATCTGCACAATGCCAATCTTTAATTAGGCAATAAGTTCCGTTATGTTTTTTAATTTCATCATTCTCGCAACCTTTACAGCCAGTAATTGTGGTTTTTGTATCGCCAAGTAAATCACAAATAATTTCTTTATTAGTTTTGCAACTATTTGGCACTATGCCTTTTAGTCCATCCATCTGCCACACATTCCACGAAATAATATAAGCAATATTTTTAATCGATTCTAAAGCCGGCTCTTTGCCAAATTGAAAAATATAGTTCTCAATAAAGGTAAATAATAAAGCCTCTCTTGCTAATAACAGGCTATCCCCTTGCCATTCGAAAGCAAATATTGCTTTATAGGCAATTTCTGTTGCCATTAGCCAATCTTGCGGACTGTTAATATTTTCATTAATTACCCGCAATTTGCGGTCTAGCATACCAATTCTATTGTTAATTGCAATAAATTCGCCAGTAGTGGTGTCATATCTGCTAGTAAGGTAAGGAGCCTCACCACAAGTAATTTCTAGCCTAGTGTCTTTAATGTAATCTTCCCAATTTTTTTGATTAGGGAAAGTGATTTTATTATTATTTACTACCCAAGTTTTTTTACCATTTTTATCAAATTTTTCATGGTTAAAAGTATTATCTTGCCCAAACCACTGATTATCAATTAAATTATTTTGAGCATTGCAAATCCAAGACGGAGTAAATACCTCTGCCATTTCTCTAACCCTAATTTGCTGTAATGATTTATCTTTTTTTACTCTAGGAATAATTATTTGTCCATTATTGCCAGAAATATATTCTGGCAAAATTTGTGAATGAAAGCTATAATTAGAGCCAAGATGTTGATAATTTTCCGATGCCCAAAAAATATTTTTTCTTGTGGTGCGGTCTATTAATAATATTTCAAGCACATTAGGATATTTCGCTAAAATTTCACTTTCTAAAATATCGATCGATAGTGACATAATTTATTAATCAATTAAATAATTTAAAACGAGAGAATAAAACATAATATTTTTAATATAAAGAAAAGATTAAATGCAGAAAAAAAGATAATTTTTGTTAAAAAAACTCTTTTTATAATATATTTATTTTTTAAGGACTTTTTTTATTGTCTTTATCTTGATAGAATATAATTTTGGCAATAAGGAGTTCATTCTCCCAGAGAAAGGCAACAAGGAGCTTCAGCCCCTTGTTGCCGTTAGTAGAGAGTTCGAGGCCAGCAAAGCAAAGTGCTTAAAGGAGATAGCCCAAAACTCTTTAAAATTATCAATGAAGTTGTTGCCATTAGTAATTGCTAAGATTATAACTTGAATTTTCTAAAATTGACGAAATTTATTAAAATGCTATTAATCAACAAAATAAATCAGCAGATAGATAAAAATCAAGGCTTCATCAATGTTGCTGAATTTATGCAACTAGCTTTATTCGATGAAGAATGGGGCTATTATAAAACCAGAAATCCATTGGGCAAAGATGGTGATTTCATTACCGCAAGCGAAATTAGCCAAACATTTTGCGAGCTCATTACCGCCTATTTTATTGAATTAACCAGTGCCGAAAATAATTCATTAAAAAATGCAAATTATCAATTAGTGGAAATGGGTGCGGGAAGAGGGACATTTTTTATTGATATGCTAAGAACTGTTGATTCTCTTGCCTCCAAGAACCTAACTAAAGCCACAGAATTTATTGAAAAAGTTGAATTTAATATTATTGAAGTCAATCAAGAGTTGACAAAACTACAACAAAAAAAAATTAAAGAATTTTTTTCTTCCGCAAAAATTATTAATAAAAAGGTTCAGCATTTTCAAGACTTCATAAGCTTTATTGCAAAAGTAAAGCAAGAAAAATCATCTTTATTATTTTTTGCCAATGAATTATTTGATTGCTTGCCAATTCGTCAATTTAGCTATTTCAATAATCAATGGCAAGAAAGAGGGGTTATTAAACAGGAAAATCAATTAAAATTTGCTTTTAAGGCGGTGGATAATGAAACCAAGGCAATTATTGAGAAAAAAATCGATGCTCCCACAATCGAAAAAATGCAATTTCTAGGCAAGGAGGCAATATTTGAATATTGTCAAGAGGCAGAAATATTAATGGCTCAAATATGTAAATCATTGTCTGAAAATGATGGCTTTGCGATTATTATTGATTATGGCTATTTGCATAATCCGTTAATTGATAATTTGCAATCTTTGCGGAAGCATCAATTTTCTAGCCCCCTATCAAATATTGGCACCGCAGACATCACCTCGCTAGTTGATTTTTCAGGCCTTATCAGCATTGCTAAAGAGCAAAATATTGTTTATTCTTTAGTTACTCAAAGAGATTTCTTGATTTCATTAGGTATAGAAAAAAGAAGGGAAATTCTATTAAAAAACTGCCCCCTTTCACAAAGGCTAGAAATTAATAGCTCCATCGATAGATTAATTGACAAAAATCAAATGGGCGAATTATTTAAATGCTTGATCTTGTGGAAGCGGTAAAATTATAAAATTTTATGCACTTCAAATTCAAAATCAGAACTAACTTTAGCACTTGTTTCACTAGAAAACTTTACCTCAATATCATTGAAACCATTATCGTTTAAATAAATATGCCCAGAGCTAACCTCTCCTGAATCTAGCCCCCAAGTTGGGTCAACAAATATCCAGCGATTATCAACATAAAGAGCATTCCAAGCATGAGGCTCAAATTTATCTTTTTCTCCAATTGCCAAACCATTGACAATAATTGCAGGAATTCCCGCCACTTTTGCCATTGCATTAAGTAGAGTTGCATATTCAATACATACCCCCGCACGATTAGTAATTATCTGCCTCAACGGAAGATTCTTCTTAAAATAAGAATGATCATATTTAATATAATCATTGACAAACATTGTTAATTGAGCATATAAAGGCAGATTTTTATATTTTTCTTCGTTTTGTGCCCTTGCAATCAATTGGCTAACTAATAATTGTTCTTCGCGAGAAAATTCTTTATATTGTAGTGGATTTCTTTTAAAACTAACCCGATTTTTTTTGCCCGTTGCAATTATGGCAACATTTTTAACAATAATTTTTTTATCATTTTCATTGAGATTAAATTTAAAGAAAATAGATTTATCATTAAATCCCTTATCAATGGAATCATGGCTTGCCACTAATTCTTGCTTTTCAACTCTTTGCCAACCATCACGAAACAAAATAGGAGTCTCAACATTCAGCATTCCTTTAAGATTATTGACATTGACAATATTAAGCACCTTTGCCTGCCATTTTACATCATTGCTAGTTAATTTTATTCTTTCTAGAACTCCCGAACTAGGAACGGTGCCTTGAAATAAAAGTGCGGAGCCTTTATCATCATAAACTTTTTTGCTATTGCTATTGATATTAAGCAGTTCGTAGTTTTTATCGAATCGCAATAAAACTTGATAATTCGCCCCAACCGCAAAATTTGGCACATAAATTATTTCATTTCTTAATTCTGGTTGCAAAGAGGTATATTTTTCCTCGTAATCATAGCTAATTTTTATTGATTCTTGATTCTTTTTTGGCTGATTGAGTTTGATTTTTAATAATCCATTATTTTGTGTGTAATTCACCACCTTATCATCTACCAACACTTTAGAATATTTAACAATCGCTTTTGAGATAGTTAGAAATTGATAATCGGTGATATAGCTGTTATTTGGCAAATTGACAACTTGCAGAATAAATGCCACCCTACCCTTTCTGCCAGCTTCGGTTAACTTTACTTCTTCTTGCCAGATGTTAATTTTTGTATTACTGGCAAAAACACTAGTTGTAATTATCAACAAAAAAAATAAACAATTAAAAAAACTGAAAACTTTTTTCATTGCTGATAATTACTCCTAGAATAAATTACTAATTGGATTATTAATTGGGGGATAATCTATATTATGATTTTTTTAATAATTAAAACAACAAATTAAATTAATGATTTTAATATTAATTTCCTACAACAATAGTGCAGATTTTGTAAAAACCTAAGAAGGTGCTATGACTATTCTCAACACTATTAATTTGAGTAATTTTGCCGTCTTTTCTTGCTGTTTCTATTGTTAAATCACCAAATGGACCAAAAACAAAGCCATAAGCACAAGCCTTGCCAGTTTTAGTAGATTCTGTAAGCTTTTCAGTAGAAATATGATGTTGAGTTGCAGATTGTTTGATTGAATAACAGCTGGAAAGCCCGCTGGAAAGACCAATTAAACAGGCAATGGTTATGATTTTTTTTATCATTTTAAAAAA
>JAJTDS010000015.1 GCA_021298605.1 Rickettsiales bacterium | reverse complement strand
TAGCCGTAAAGATATGATAAAATATTTACTATCAACAGGATTTGTACCAATGGTTGAAGATGGAATTGAGAAGGTAATTGCTGGAATAACCGATCTAAAAGAACTAATTAGGGTCGTTGATATGACAGATAGGATGATGAACAACAAAATTACCAAAACAACTACAACCAACAATCAAATACATAACAATATTCATAAAAAAGAATCAGCATCAATAACAACAAAAGATGCTATTAAGAAACCTCTTCAGAATCAACATTCCAACCACAAATCAGAGCCTTTAAATATTCATAGAGAAGTAAAAACAGAGCCAAAAAAGCCCAATTCTTAAAAATTTTAATTTTAATAGAATTAAGAAAAATATTAATTAACAAATTATTAAATGTCTCTTTCTAGAAAAATTAATGATTTTTTGTTAAAAGCAAAAAATCAAAACATTATTGATGATGATAATTATCAAAAATTATTAACATTTTCACAACAACAATTAACAAAAAGCTCTTTCCTTAATATTACCTCTGTTATCTCTTTTTTGGGCTCAATCACTATTCTACTAGGATTATTTTTAATCATCACTAATAATTGGAAATATATTCCAGATCTAGTAAAATTTTCATTATTTTTACTAACATTGACAGGCTGTAATTATATTGCTTTCTTACTAAGAAACAAACACCGCAATTTATCTCAAACCCTTTATTTTATTGGCTCCTTATTAGTAGGAATAGGAATAGGATTAATTGCAATAATTTATAATTTAGAAAGCCATAATGGTTTGGCATTCTTATTATGGCTAATCTTGATTATACCAGTTGCAATTACCATAAAACATCGCTGGATAGCTTTATTATCTGCATCCTTGTATTATATCTGGGCGATCATTAACATTAACGAAAGATCTTTTTCAACTAACAATTCTGCATTTTTTAATCTTGTTGTTTTCGGAGTTAATATGATTATCACACCATCAATCATCAATAGACTAAGAAGCGATATCATTATCTTTGATAATTTAAAATTTATCGGTGCCCTAATTATTATTTTATCCTCAATATGTATGGGGCTATTTAATTTAAATTTCCCCAAACAAGAAATTGAATTTAGCAAAATAGCACTAATGATGTTTATTTTTAACATTATTTCTTTATTAATTATCGCAATTATACCAAATAAACACCCAAAACCGCTAATTAATAAATCATTTGCCATACTTTACTTATTCTTAATGATTATACCATTCCTACAGCCAATTATTGGAAGCTCTATTATTTTGTTAATTAGCTGGTTATGGTGGCTTGCTTTTAGTAGCTCTTTAATATATCAAGGGGCAATATTACACAGCAGAACTCTAATTAATAGCGGAATATGGAGTTTTCTAGCGGGAATAATTCTAAGATTTATTGATCTTGCCTATCAAGAGATTATAAACGGAACTTTTGTTCTAATTTTTGGCATAATGCTGATTATTGTTGCTTTTATGGCTGAAAAATATCGTAAAATTTTTATTAAAAAATTCATTATATGAAGAACAAAAAAAACATAATTTTAGGATCTCTTATTCTAATTCAAATCTTATTCTTTATAACTTGGTATATATGGGAATATAATAAACAACCCTCTAATCAATTAAAAAAAATATTAGAAGAAAATAGCAGTAGAATTTCTTCTAATCGCAATTAATTTATTAGATTTTTTTAGATTGCATTAATTTCTTCAATTCTTATTAAATTATAATTATTTATTAAATTACTGCTAAGATTAGAAATTATTGATTCTAACTCTATTTTTAAATATTTTTCTGTAATTATTCCAACAATAATTTCATTTTCCTTATCTAAAAAATAAGATTTTACAATTTTTAATTCTGAACCAAAAATTTTATTTACTGCATCAGTATTTTGTAGCAATTGCAAGAAATTTTCTTTATTAATATTAACTCTTACAAAAAATTTATAAGGCTTCTGATTAATATCGCAATTAACAATATCTTGCAAATCATCTATTTGGTAACCAAAAGTTGGAGTATAATTATTGCAATTGATTTGTTTAGATATTTCAACAATATCCGCAATAACCGCAGATGCAGTTGGCAAACTACCTGCACCAGCACCTATCATCATTTGCCATTTAGCATTATTGGTTGAAATTAATATTGCATTTAAACTACCATAAATATTGGCAATTTTTTCTTTGTCGCTAATTAATGCAGGATGAACCGATTGCCATAAAATATTATTTTCGTATGAAGCATGGGCAATTAATTTAATTCTAAAGCCAAATTCTTGAGAGATTTTTATATCATCAATAGTTGTTTTATCTATCCCTTCAATATTAATATTGCCAAAATTCTGCTTGATACCAAAAGCAATTATTGCCAAAACAGAGATTTTATGAGCACTATCTATACCTTTAATATCAAAAGTTGGGTCAGATTCTGCATACCCTAGATCTTGTGCTTGCTTCAAAGCATCGGCAAAATCAAGATTATCATTTTGCATTTTTGAGAGAATAAAATTACAAGTTCCATTAATGATTGCATAAAAACTATTGATATTATTGGCAACCAAGCCATTTTTTATTGCTCCAATTATCGGAATAGAACCGCCCACACTAGCTTCATAACCAATTAATACATTTTTACTTTGTGCAAGCTTTGCAATTTCAAAACCATGAATTGCCAATAATGCCTTATTTGCTGTAACAACCGGAATATTTTTTTTAATTGCCAACTCAACGATATCTTTAGCAATATCAACACCACCAATCAGCTCAACTATTATATCGGCACCACTTTTTTCAACCATCTCTAAGGGGTCAGTAAAAAATTTAATATTTTGATTTTTAGTAAATGATTTATTGCTTCTTGCCGAAACCGCAACAATCTCAATTTCAATTGAAGTTGCTCTTTTAATTTTTTCAATATCTTTTTTAATAATCTCTACAACTCCTGAACCAACATTTCCAAGACCTGCAATCGCTATTTTAACTTTAGAAGATTTCATTATTTTTATAATTTATAACTTAGTATTTATCACCTTAACCTCTCTTTGAGGAAGCGGAATTTCAATATTATTTTCTTTAAATTTTTGCCAAATTTCAAGCATTACTTGACTTTTTGCAGATTGCCTACCTTCAACTATATCATTAATCCAAAAAGTTAATAAAAATTTAATGTCAAATTCACCAAAATTAATTAAATTACACTCTACTTCTGGGTATTGCAAACATCTAGAATTAGAATTTGCAACATCAATCATAATCTGACGAACTTTATTGAGATCGGAATTATAGGCAACACCAATATTTATTTCAATTCTAGCGCGATTATTGCTATAAGTCCAATTAATTACTTTATTAACAATTAAATCTTCATTGGGAATAATAATTTCTCTACCATCAAAACCTTCAACAATAGTGTATCTACCTGCAAAATGTTTAACAATTCCAAATATATTGCCATTTTCTATTTCTATCCAATCTCCAACTTCAATTGCTTTTTCAAACAATAAAATTATTCCGCCAATAAAATTAGATGCTATTTTTTGCAAACCAAGACCGATACCAACACCTACCGCACCCCCAATTACAGTAAATGCAGTCATATCAATGCCAATAGTTTTTAAGGAGATTACCGCTAAAGCAAAATAAGTAAAAATATCAATAAATTTTATTATCAAACTTCTGGTACTAACTTCAATTGAAGAGCTATTTTCAATTAATATTTTTGCTTTTTTTCTCATTAAATTAAGAAGCAAAAATACAATCGTCAATATTACAAGTGACTTTATAACAATATAAACAGAAATGCGAAATTTACCAATATCAAGAGCATATTGATCGAGATAGCTAATAGCAGGGTTTAAAATGCCAAAAATATCAAGAATAGTGGCAGGAATAAGACAAATGCCTGCAAAATTTACAATAATTGCACTATTTGAAATTGCTCTTAATGTTCTTAACAACAACAACAAGGTGGCTAATTTTAGGATTGTAGAAATAAATATAACATTTTCTTCAATTTGAGAATAAACAGCCAATACAATTGCTAAACTTATTACCGATAATGCAGGATAAAATAAGGGGATGATATAATTTTCAAAAATATTAATAAAATCACTATTTAACCTACCCTCATTCATCATTTTAGGTAATAATTTTCTTTTGATAAAAAAATAAAGTAGCGAAGATATTCCAAAACCAATTATTAAAGCAATTGATTGCCAATAAAAATCACCAGAGGAGATTGATTTTTCAAGAATATCAACAAATTTTTGATAACTTATTTTATTATTATTCATAAAATAACCTTAAAGAAGTTGATATTATTAAAAGTTTAATTTATTCACCCTGCCCAGAGCTATAAGCAGGCTGATTGTTAAATAAATATAAGCCTTCATATTTTACAAAATCAATATTTTTTTGATCCAGCATTTTCAATATCTCAATTAAATTGGCATTGATAATTTTTCTGCTATTATCAATAATTTGAGAGCTTGATTTTCCCGTTATTTCCTTGCCAATAAACCTTAGAGCCGTAAGACCTGACTGATAATTGTTAGAAAAATCTTGATCGCTGATAGGCCACAATATTAAACCTTTTGCTGAAATAGTTTTTATTTCAAAAGTTTCACTTTCCATTTCGTTGATTTTATTAATCAATGACTGAAAAGATTCTTGCCAATCAATAAATACATCAAAACCAATGAGCTTTTTTTCTTCTTTTACAATATCACTTTTTATAGTAGTTACATTTTCTTGAATAATCGTTTTTTTATTAACATTACTAGAAAAATTTGCAACAGGTAGAATTTTTGGTATTTCGCCAAGCCTCGATATTACTTCTTTGGTAAATTCTTTTGTACCAACTTTTTTGGCACTAGAAACTTGATTAAATATATCTGCCGTGTGAACCCCTTCTTCAATTGTTTTATATAAAGCATTGCGAATTGTAGAGGCAACTTCGTATTGATTTAAATGAATCAACATCATGATCGAGGCACTAATTAAACCAGTGGGGTTTGCAATATCTTGATTAGCAATCATCGGAGCGGAGCCGTGTATTGCTTCAAACATTGCAAATTCTTTACCAATATTTGCTGAACCAGCGAGACCAACAGAACCAGATATTTCAGCAACAACATCAGAAATTATATCGCCATATAAATTCATTGTCACAATTACATCAAAATCTTCTGGTTTAGATGCAAGCTTTGCCGTTCCTATATCAATAATCATATGGTCGCAAATAATTTGCGGATATTCAATAGCTATTTCATCAAAAACTTTATGAAATAAACCGTCGGTCATTTTCATTATATTATCCTTAGAAAAACAAGTGATTTTTTTTCTATTATTAGCTAATGCATATTCAAAAGCATAACGAATTATTTTTTCACAACCTTGGCGAGTTACTAATTTTAAAGTTTGATAACTTTCTAAGGTTTGTCTATATTCAATCCCCGCATAAAGATCTTCTTCATTTTCACGAATAATAACAACATCCATCAATGGAAATTTAGTTGCCACAAAAGGACTAAAAGAAGAAACCGGCCTAACATTAGCAAATAATCCCAATCTTTTTCTCATAGTCACATTAAGGCTTTTATAGCCACCACCTTGAGGAGTTGTAATTGGAGCTTTTAATAAAATTTTATTATTAGAAATTGTTTGACAAGCGGAAGGGGTGAGCCCAGAACTAAAACCTTTTTCATAAATTTTTTGTCCAACTTCGATTATATCAAAATATAATTTTGCTTCTGCTTCTTTAAGAATAGCAAGAGTTGAATCCATAATCTCTGGCCCTATACCATCTCCAAAGGCAATTGTAATTTTTTGTGTCATTTTTACTTATTAATTTTATTAAAATTGATAATTAATATTTATTAAACTTAAAATTTATTGAAATAGCTTTTTTTTAAGCTCTCTGATAACATTTTGAGAAACAAAATGGCTAATATCTCCGTTTAATTTTGCCACTTCTTTAACTAATTTTGAAGCAATAAAATGATGACTTTCTGATGCTGGCAAAAAAACAGTTTGCAACTCAGGATTAAGCTTATTGTTCATTCCATACATTTGAAATTCATATTCAAAATCTGATACCGCTCTAAGGCCACGAATTAAGATATAAGATTTTTTATATTTAGCGAAATCAACTAAAAGACCCTCAAAAGACTCAACTTCTATATTTTTAACATTATCCAAACTAGCAATTTCGGTTTTTATTAACTCAACCCTCTCTTGAGTTGTAAATAAAGGGTTCTTAGCATTATCTTTAGCGACTCCAATAATTAACTTATCAAACAAAATTGATACCCTTTTAATAATGTCAAGATGCCCAAAAGTTATAGGGTCAAATGTTCCCGGATATATTGCTATTTTCATAATATATCAATTAAGATTATTGGCTATTCACCGCCACCCAAAGAATGAACAAATAAAGCCAATTGCTTAATTGTTGCATTGTCAAGTCTTGTACTCCAATAAGGCATAACTCCCGCTCTAGCATTATGAATAGTATAGATAACATCTTTTTTATCGCCACCATAAAGCCAAATTTGATCATTTAGCCTTGGGGCACCGATTGCACGATTTCCTGCACCTTGATTTGAGTGACAAGAAACACAATTTGCTTTAAATATTACTTCACCTTCTTGATTATTATGCTGATTTTCTTTATCACTAAGCGAAATAACATATTCAGCGACTTGCTCAATCTCTTTTTTTGTTAAAATTTTATCTTTTCCAAAAGAAGGCATTTGATTAACCCTTGCCTGCTCGTGACCAGAACGAATACCGTAAAGCAAAGTGGTGTATATATCTTCAATTTTTCCGCCCCATAACCAATCATCATCATTAAGATTAGGATAACCTTTCGCACCTTGAGCCCCAGTTCCATGACAACCAGCACAATTTTCTTTGAATGATGCTTTACCGCCATTTAAAGCAAACTCCATTAATTGTGGGTTATTTTTAATTTCATTAAACGACATTTTGTCGATTTGTTCTGCATATTTGCTTTTTTCAACATTAGCAATATTTTGCTTTGAAAGCAATTCTGATTTTGTTGACCAATTTAATAAACCCTTTGAATTGCCATTTTTAATTGGCCAAGCAGGATAAAAAAACCAATAAATAACCGCCCAAATAATACAAATTATCCAAACAATTAACCACCATCTTGGAGCAGGTATATCATATTCACTAATACCATCCCAATCATGACCAGTGGTATCAACGGGTTCATTTTGATTATTTTTATCTGTATTGTTAATTTTTTTATCTTTATTCATTTTATTTATGCTTTTTATTATCGTCTCTGAGTGGAATATCTGAATGTTTTTGCAACTTCTCTTTTGCCCCCTTTTTAAAAACATTGAATATTATCACACAAAAGAAACTAAAAAATAACACTGTTGATATTGTGGCAGCATTTTCTATTATAACTTCAAGCATATTTTATTTATTTCCTTTATTACTTGTAATATTTGCTTGATGTTCAAATTTTTGATATTTATTAAAATCAATAAATGTTCCCAACACCTGTAAATAGGCTATCAAAGCATCCATTTCAGAAACTTTATTAGGGTTAGAATCAAAATCTCTAACATTAATTTTATTGTTATTATATCTTTTTTGCAACTGCTCGCCCTCTCTGTCATTAGATGCTTGAATTACTGCATCTGAATAGCTATTTTGAATCATGTCATCAGTGTAAGGAACTCCTATTCTTCTCAATGTTAACATATCGTCACCAATAGTTGAAATATCAGCATCCCTTTGATTAAGAAAATTATAAGCAGGCATTATTGATTCTGGCACAACTGAACGAGGATTAGTAAGATGTCTTTGGTGCCAATCATCAGAATATTTGCCACCAATTCTGGCTAGATCTGGGCCTGTTCTTTTTGAGCCCCATTGAAAAGGATAATCGTAAATGCTTTCAACAGCAAGAGATTGATGACCATATCTCTCAACTTCATCTCGCAAAACTCTTACTTGTTGAGAATGACAACCGTAACAACCTTCTCTTTTATAGATTTTTGCTCCCGCCAACTCGAGTGGAGTATAAGGGCGAACGCCCTCGATCTTTTCGATTGTGGTTTCAATGCGAAAAAGAGGAACAATTTCAATAATTCCACCAATTGAAATTACTATCATTGTGAAAACTAGCAATAAAATTGAGTTTTTTTCAATTTTATCGTGATGCTTTAACATAGTTGAAGTTATTTAATATTTAATAAAATTTTTTAATTCTGAAAGCGAATTATATTTTTATTAAATAATTTTTCAAGCTAGATTTTATCTTATTGCTAAATTTATGGCAATTGCATTCTTGAGGCAGATTGCAATCTTTGAGGACTAGATGTTGAAGAAACAGCAACCTCACCAGTAGATAAAATCGCCCCAATTCTTGATAAAAATACTTCATTACTTTTAAATAATCCTTGTTGCATATCACCAATCAAATTAATTAAATCACTCTTATCGGCATTATAAAGTGAGGAATTATTTACATTTTCTAATAATTTATCTAAAAATATAATTGTTGCCACTTCTGCACCCAATTGATTAACTTTTTCTAAATCATCAATTTCACCCATAATTTCATCTCTTTTTTCTGAGCCACAATTTTCAGCAATAAAAGCCCATGCATCACGATTAATCGGAGCCGATTTATTATCTGGATCATAAAACATTTTTAGTGACTCTTGCAAAAATGCTTCTGGAATTATAAAGCTCGATATCACATCTTTATTGGTTAAAAAACTTTTTTCATTAAGAATTGAGTCATTTTTACTATTAATTAATGGAATAACAACCTTTTCTACCATTGTTTGATAAAACATACTATCTATTTTGTCATCAATTAGGGCATTATTGATAATAATATTAATTTTATTACCTAAATTATGAATACAACCATCATTAAGAGCATGAACTTCGCTAATTAGCTTGCTAAAACCAGCTTCTTGCATAAATAAATTATAGATTTCTTGATGGTAATATTTTACAAATTTAGTTATTGTTTCAAGATTAGCTTTGCTTAACTTAACCTCTTCACCTCCTCCACTCATTGCATTAGAAAAAAAGTCTTTTACATTTTGCTCTAATTCCGCGACACTTTCTTCTCTAGTGGCTGAAAAAATCATATTCTTAAAAAGATTATTGACTAGATTTTGCTTTTCTTGGCTAATAAAGTTAGCAGACTCACCAAATTTGATTTGATAATTATTAAATAAAAATCTTTGGTCAATATCTTTCAACACTATAATTTCCCTGAAATATTCACAAATCGCCTTAGTTTTTGTTGGATTAAACTTGTTGTCTGTGAGAATTTGCAATGTTTTCAATTCTTCTTCTAATAAAAAAGGCTTTCTATTGCTTAACTCCGTTTTGCTCTTAACTTGCAATCTTACATTATCATTGAGCATTGCTACAAAATTAGGCAATAATTTCTTGGTTTCATAATAAGATAATATATCAACTAAACCTACTATTTCCTCAATCAAATCATTTTTTATTCTGTCGCCAAAAATTAATTTCAATTCATCTAATGCTCCAACATTAAAAATTCCTAAATTATTATCATCGCCATTAATTTTAATATTTTTTAATATATTAACCACCGATTCATTATTGGCACGAAATCTACCTTTTACCAGATTAAGTAAATCTATTTCATTTAACTCAAAATATTCATTTATAGATTCTATTAATTCAAGAGCAAGCTCACTATCATTAATTCTTTGAAGCACTGGAATTACAACATTCTCATATTCATAATCTTCTATATGACCATTATCTATAAAAAACTTTACAACCTCACTCCACATTAATTCATTATTGGGATAGATTGAAAAAATTAAATCCAGTAAAAATGTTTTATCTAAAGCGGTATCTAAAAATAAATCAACCAATTCCGAAATATTATAAATATCAATATATTGAAATTCTTTGATAAGCTTTACTAATTGCTCTAATTTACAAACCTCATCATCTTTAAACAAACCAAAAAATATTGGGATCAAATCTTCTGCTAAAGTTGAATCATGCTTAAGAACTTCAACAAGATCAGATAAATTTGGCGAATAAGCTGATGAACAAAACCAATCTTTAAAAGAATTAACTTGCGATTCGTATTTAGTTATCAAAGAAGCAATTTTGATTAACTGTTCTGCATTTATTTTTTCAGCATTATGAAGTATCCAGTTAACTAAAATCGGATCAGTATTTTGATTCATCTCAATATGTGAAATTATCTTTGAGAAATCATCAAGGGGAATTTGAAAAAGCCTTCTCCTTGACCAATTGAAAAACATTCTTTGTCCAAATAATTGATTATCGCTAAGATTTACAATATCCAATAAGCAATTTGTTGATAACTCGCCACTTGTTCTTTTAGCCCAAACATCAATTAATTCATAAATGTCTTTATCATTTTTTACCAACCTCAATAATTCTATCAATGTAAGTTCTGTTATATCTTCTTTAAAATTGATTAAAAAATTCTTAATTAAAGAATTTCTGTTATCTCCAGAATCTATTATTTTAGCAATAAATTGTATTTTCTCAGATAAGTTAGTCGTATCTCCAGCATAAATAATATTTTTAATCATCTTGCAACAGGAATATTGGTCAAGAAAAGATGAAATTAAAGAAACATCTTGACTACTAAAATTATGCTTTGTTTCTTTAATAAAATTAGCAATTACTTTACCTCTATCAAAAAAATTATCAAAACTTGAGATTACTTCACAAAGATTATTAATTGAAATATCTTTATTATTTCTTATCCATTGGTTTGCCAGCACTAAACTGTTAAAATCTTCAAGATTATTAATTAAGGTTAATAAACCCTGAAAATTAAAGGAATTATATTGACACCAACAATCAATAATATCTTTTTTATAGAAACTGCCAGAAAAAGTACTAATTGCATACAGCAAAAAATTAAAATCTGTTTGTTGGGAGAAGTTTTTAAATATTGCATTAAAAAGTTTTTTCTTAAATAAATCATCTTGAACATTAGAAGAAAAAGATTTCACCTCCTCAATATCATCTAAATTCTTATTTCTATCTGCCCATAATTCTATTAATTCCGCAGAATAATTTTCAAGCAGAATATGTTGAGACTTAATAAAATATAATTCAAATAAACTAAGATTATTGGTCGTAGATTCTTCAAACCATCTTCTAACTTCCAGCATTTTTTCTTCTGGAGTTGTAAAATTTATTATCCTTGCCTTCAAGCCAGAAAATAAAGGATTCTCTGTCAAAAAAGAATCAATATTTAATTCCATAATTTTTAATTTATATGATTTAAAAATATTTAACCCAATAAACTAATGTTATCGATTTAAATCTAGGCTGGTTATTAAAGTGAAAATTTGATTAATATAGGGAAAGAACCCTATAAATAGTTATTGCAATGGGATAATAATAGAATTTATAGAAAATAAAGCTATTAAAATAAGATTAGCTATTCAATTTCTTGACTATTTTTTTTATCTAATTCTACAGGATATTTTTTTAATAAATATCTCTTATATTGGTCGCTAATTTCATATTTCATTTCATTTGATAATTGGGCTTGGAATTTAGAAGCCTCATCTTTACTAATCTCTTGAATAATTACTTTTTTTGGCATTGCAATGTAAAATTCTTTTTCTCCATTTTTAATAGCATTAGTTGATTTATTAACTTCAGTCGAAAATAAGGCTTTAGAAAAATCGGTTTGTTGTGTTGTTTTTTCCGCTTCATTTTGATTATATCGAACAAATGATTTATTTTGCTCGAACTTCAAACTATATTTTTTAGCTATTTGAGCAATTTTTAATGGTTCGGCAAAAATTTCAAGTGCGATTTTATTTGCTAATTTTGCAACCTCATCAATCAATTTTTGATTAGTTAAATCTGCGATAATGCTATTTTTAACGGCATCAATATTTTGAAGGGCCGCAGGGACTATTTTATCAATTTGAAAAATATATAAATTATTTTCTTTTTCACCTTTTAATTCAAACATTTTAGAAACTTGCTTTTCTTTATAAGCGAATAATGAGTCAATGATTTTTTGGTCGTTTAGATATTTATTTTCTTGCCCTTTGAAGCCTTGATTATCAAGGTTAGTAGTGATTATTTTACTAGTTAAATTAAACTCTTTAATAATTTGCTCTAAATTCTTGCCTGCTACTGTAGCATCGTCAATTTTGGATATTATTTGTTGTAAAGATTTTTCTTGTGCTTTAACTGTTAAATCTGCCTTAATTTCATTTTTTACAGACTCAAATTTTAGTGGAGTAGATGGGTTAATTTTGTTCAATAAAAATAAATGAAAACCAAGCTGACTTTTTATTGGCTTAGAAATTTGATTTTCTGCAGTTTTGAATACCTCTGTTGCAATTTCAGGAGGAAGATCTTGGTTAGAAATATTGGTAATTGTAATTTGTTTTTCTTCTTTATTTTTGAGCTCTTTAGCTAATTTTGCAAAATTTGCTTTTGGGTTAGTGTCTTTAGCTTTGTTTGCCTCTTCTAATTTTGCTAAAAATTCATCAACTGTTTTTTTATCATCAAAAAGTAAGTGATAGAAATTTCTGGTTTCTGGATTTTGATACTTTACCTGATTTTCTTTATATTCTTTTAAAATTTCATCTTCACTAACTACAATATTTTTAAGCAATTGCGAGTTATTAAATTTAAAGAAAGAAACTTTTCGAGATTCAGGAGTGGTATATTTTACTTTATTTGTGTCATAAAAATTTTTAATCTCTTCTTCTTTAAATTTGGCATCAAAATTTTTTAAATTGGAAGAATTAATAGTTGCTAAATCAGCAATTCTCAACTCTTTTTTAATTTTTAATTCATTCATCGCTGTTGCAAGTGTAATTGGAGTTGCATCTACAAAGCTTGTAATAATTATTTCGCTGTTAATTTGATTTTTTAAAAATGCAAAATATTTTTCTTCGTTAATTCCGTAGCTAGCAAGAAGCTTCTTAAACATCTCATAGTTAAATTTACCATTTTCATCTTGCAGTTTTTTTTCTTTGACAATTTTTGACATTAAAAATTTACGAGTAATTCCTATTGAAATATCTTGATTTGCCTGCTCAATCAACATTTGATTAATTAAGCCATCTAAAATTTGTGCTTTAAAAGTCTTAGAATCAACATATTCAACAGCTTTTTTGCTGTTATCTCTAGATAAGATTGCATTCCTAGCTCTTTCTAATTCTTTCAAAAAAATTTTTTGAGTAATTTTATTGTCACCAACCTTTGCAACAAAAGGCTCATAACGATTAATAAAATAATCACTAAAACCCATTACAACAAAAACCAAAACAGCTACGGCAATAAAAATTTTAAAAACAATGTGACTGGTAATTTTACGAATTTTTTGCATTTTTTAGATTTTAAATTTGGTTAAATTTGATTTTAAAATAATCAAACTCAATCGACTTGTAAACTAACCAACAAAGCTTATAAATGCTAGAAAGTAAATAATTCTAGACTATTTTGCGGTTGTTTGACATAGAGTTAAAATTATGAAATTATGCTAATATTTTTATAATATTTTTTATAAAAGCAAGTTTTTAATTAATTTAAATCGCTTAATTTTTATGTTAGAATCTAAGTTTACTAAGAAATTCTTAAATTAATTCTTTAAATTTCTTGAAAAAAAAATTTGTTAATATTAAGTTGATTACCCTTAATTTAAATTAATTTCAAATATGTTAATCGTTCAAAAATTTGGCGGTACCTCCGTTGGAGATATCAAGCGAATTAAAAATGTTGCTCAAAAAGTCAGAGCAGAATTGCTTAAAAATAACAAAGCAATCGTTGTAGTTTCTGCAATGTCTGGAGTTACAAATCAACTAGTGGACTATTGCAACGAAGTCTCAAATCTTATCGATCACAACTCTTTAATTGAGTATGATTCAATTGTTGCAACGGGCGAACAAATAACTTGTGGTCTTCTTGCCTTAGAATTGCAATCGATTGGCTATAAAGCCAGATCCTTCCTAGGCTGGCAAATTCCCATTCATACTGATTCCGTTCACAGCAAGGCAAGAATCGAAGATATAAATGGAGAAGCTCTGTTAAAAGAACTAGAAAATTACGATGTTATAATAATTGCGGGATTTCAGGGCATCGATAGCAAAACCAATAGAATTACTACTCTAGGTAGAGGTGGCTCTGACACTTCTGCCGTTGCAATTGCGGCTTCTGTAAAAGCAGATTTATGCGATATTTACACTGATGTTAATGGTATATACACTACCGACCCTAGAATTACCGATAAGGCTCATAAATTAAACAAGGTTTCTTATGAAGAAATGCTTGAAATGGCTTATAGTGGCTCTAAGGTACTACAAACTCGCTCTGTTGCAATGGCAATGGCACATAATGTAAGAGTGCGAGTATTATCAACATTTGAAGAAGTTAACGAAACTTCTGGAACAATATTAGTCAATAACGAGGAAGAAACTATGGAAAAAAGAGTTATAACTGGAATCAGTCTTAGCAAAAACGATGTTCACATTACCCTTACAAAAATGCCCGACCACCCCGGCCTATCAGCATCAATATTCGGTGCATTAGCTTCTAAAGAGGTTAATGTCGATATGATCGTACAAAATATATCTATTGATAAGCAATTTGTTGATATCACCTTTACAACCTCAAAAGAAGAGCTTGAAAGGGCAAAAATTGCTATTGAATCAGTAAAATCAAAAGTTAATTATCAAGATCTTAAAATTGACGAAAATATTGCCAAAATTTCAATCATTGGTGTTGGTATGATAAGCCATTCTGGAGTAGCTCATACAATGTTTAAAACCCTTGCCGATAAAGGAATAAACCTATTGTTAATTTCAACATCAGAAATTAAAATTTCAGTATTAATCGCCAAAGAATATGGAGAGCTAGCCGTTAGAGTCCTTCACACTGCTTTTGAACTTGACAGCAAATAAATAACATAAAATGAAAAACTTTTTTGATAAATCAAAACTTCCTTCTCGCTATGTTACCAGTGTAAGCGGTTGTGAAGGCAGAAAAACAATGCTTTACAATATAAAAACCGATCTCTATCCCGAAGGATTAACCGAGGAAGATATTCAAAAACCCTTCGTTGGTGTAGTAACTAGCTGGAACGAAGCAGCACCTTGCAATATTGCTCTACAAAGACAAGCCCAACCTGCAAAAGCAGGTGTAAAAGAAGGCGGTTGCACCCCTAGAGAATTCACTACTATAACCGTTACCGATGGCATTGCTAATGGGCATCAAGGTATGAAATCATCTCTTGTTTCAAGAGAAATTATCGCCGACTCAATTGAATTAACGGTTAGAGGCCATTGTTATGATGGTTTAGTTGGAATTGCAGGTTGCGATAAATCTTTACCAGCAATGATGATGGCAATGTGTCGCCTTAATATCCCATCAGTTTTTATGTATGGCGGCTCTATTTTACCGGGTAGCTTCCAAGGTCGCGATGTTACTATTGTCGATGTATTTGAAGCAGTAGGAAAAAGAGATGCAGGATTAATGTCTAATGAGAACCTTGCTCTACTAACAAGAACTGCCTGTCCTAGTGCTGGTGCTTGCGGAGGTCAATTTACTGCCAATACTATGGCATGTGTAAGTGAGGCAATTGGCTTAGCTCTACCGGGCTCTTCTGGAGCTCCCGCCCCCTACAAATCTCGAGATGCTTATGCCTATGCTTCTGGCTTAGCAGTTGCATCACTTATTGCTAAGAATATCAAACCAAGAGATATAGTAACCCTTCAGGCCCTAGAAAATGCTGCCACTATAGTTGCCGCAACAGGCGGTTCAACCAATGCAGTTTTACATTTACCTGCAATTGCCAATGAATGCGGAATTGATTTCGATGCTTTTGCAATTGGCAAAATATTTGCCAAAACCCCATATATTGCTGATATGAAACCGGGAGGCAAATATGTTGCTAAAGATCTTTACGAAGCTGGCGGAGTGCAAATGATTCTTAAAATATTGCTTGATAATGGCTACATACACCCAGATTGCCTTACTGTTACAGGTAAAACAATGGCAGAAAATCTGAAAGAAATTAAATTCAACGAATATCAACAAGTGGTGAGACATCCTGCTAATCCATTATCAGAAAGTGGTGGAGTAGTAGTATTAAGCGGTAATCTTGCGCCCGATGGAGCAGTGGTTAAGGTTGCAGGAATTCCTAAGGATAAATTAAAATTTAGAGGCAAAGCTTTATGCTTCGATTCTGAAGAAGAATGTTTTAGAGCTGTTGAAGAAAAAAAATATAAAGAGGGAGATGTTTTGGTTATAAGATATGAAGGCCCTAAAGGTGGGCCAGGAATGAGAGAAATGCTTGCTACTACCGCATCTATTTATGGTCAGGGTATGGGGGAGAAAGTCGCTCTTATTACCGATGGTCGTTTTTCTGGTGGCACTAGAGGCTTCTGCGTTGGTCATATTAGCCCAGAGGCATCGGTTGGCGGAGTAATTGCCTTGCTAGAAGATGGTGATATCATAACTATCGATGCTAATATTGGCACCATCAATGCTGAATTAACTCAAGAGGAGCTCAATTCCCGAGCTGAAAAATGGCAACCACGAAAAAATGATTATCAAAGTGGGGCATTATGGAAATACACTAAAACTGTTGAATCCGCCCGCTACGGAGCCCCTACCCATCAAGGAGCGAAAACAGAAATCATCTCTTACGATAAAATATAAACAAATTTATTAGATTACGAGACTTCAATTCTTCTTCCTTCGAACTAACATACCAAAGGCAACAAGGGGTTAAAACCTCTTGCTATATTATTATTTGGGGGGTTTCAACCCCTTGCCGTTGATGGTTGGAGAATATATCTTCACTACAAAGAGTTTAAACCCCAAAAAAAATATAGCTTTAGCAATGAAAAAATGGAAAAAGACAGAAGATAATTGGTGATATTTGTCCCCACGCCTAGCACTGACCAACTTTTTAGATACAGGAGAAGAGGTGGGGGCCAATAACAATAATTTAAAATATTGTTTTTGATTGTCAACTTAATGTTATATAGAGCTTAATTACCTTAAGTTTTCATTAAGCTTCTTAACAAGATTAAAAATATTTGTTGATGGATTGCTGTAAAAATTAGAATTCATCAAGGCAAGATTTTCGCCATTTTTTATAGCATTTTTCTGCATTATCTGCAATATCTTAAAAACATTAGCATTTTTTTTGTAATTAAAGTTATTTTTTTTAAAATACTGCTTGAGTTTTTTGTCATAATCTTTGCAACTCATTGCAGTGTCGCAATATTCAAAGTGTAATAAATACCATAATTCAAAACAACGATTACTAAAACCTAGATTAATTTTATGTTTCTCTGCCTCTTTAGTTGCTACAGTAAACTTATCCTTGTTCTGAGTAAAATAATCATCAATATCAAATATACACCAAAACTGATCATCATCTTTATCATCAGGCTCTAACTTTAATTTAGTTTCTATTGCTCTATCTATTAGTTGCCAAGGGCTTTCCGACTTGTCATTGCCAACTTTATACAATTTTATTACAAAATTAGCGGATAAATTGTTAAAATTAGCAAAATATTGCGGTTCAGCTACTGCCCCATTGAAAAAAAGATGAAAAAATTTTTTGGTGCAACGTTTATTTTGCTTACTCTTCTTTATTTTAACCATTATTAAATATTACTTTTATAGAAAATATAGCTATTAATTACTAGAATTAATATTTGGTATTGCTCCATATCGCCCTTCTAAATATCGCTTTGAATAAGAAACTCCATCCCTCTCACCAATATCAGCAAGAGAAAATAATTCTGAGGCTTCGAATTTGTTTTTTTCAACAAAATAAATCTGGTCTTTTCGTAAAATATCTTGATTGATAATATTGGTGTCATGAGTTGTAAATAATAATTGGCAGGGGTTTTTTTGCTTATCTTTTTTATTACCTTTATAGGAGTTAAACTTACTCACAATAAATTGACATAGCAATGGGTGCATTGCAGAGTCGATTTCATCAATAATTAGCAAACCGCCATCACTTAAAATTTTGGCAAAAAGCAATGCCATAATGAACATTTTTTTAGTGCCTTGTGATTCTGCATCAAGAAAGTCAAAAGTAACCTCATTAACTATCTCGCCTTTTTTATTAAATAAGTTATGAATTGAATGTATTTGATAATTTAATACAAGATTAGATCTAGAATTTTTTTTACCCAGATCTTTTACCAGTTTATCTGAAGCATTCTCAAGATTTTGAAAAAATTCTTCAAGAGGTTTTTTTAAATGTTCTGGTGTGTTTTTTATTGTATTATTTTGCAATTCATTCAATGGAAGATATTTATAATTTGCTCTAATTTCTTTAATACCAAAATCAGCTTCATATATTAATTCATTGACTATTTTGCGGTAATTATCACTGTCGCAGTAGCTTTTAACTGCCTTATCGTAAGCTCTAGGGTCATCATTATCATTATTATTGGTAAAAATTATTATTCTCGCGATTATTTCTTTAACTTTTCTTGCAATTTCAACATTAAACTCGGCAAGAATATTTAAAAATAATGCATCTTCGCGGGTTTTTTTTATGAGGTCTTTACCATGTTTTTCAAAATCACGAGCAAGCTCAATTTTTTGTTTTTTGCGAGTAAAAAAGTTTTTTTTACCCTTTTTTTTATGTAGCCATTCTTCTGCAACTCTTTCTCTCGAAACTTTGAAGCCATAAATATAAAGCTCATCAGCGATTATTATTTCTATCTCAAAAAAACTAGGCTTATTGCGAGTTTCTTCATTCAATAAAAATTCAACTATTTGAGGAATTTTAATTGATTCTTCACTATGAGAGCGAAATTCAGTTGTAAAATAGCGAAAAAATTCTAATGACTTGAGAAGATTAGATTTACCTGAAGCATTGGCACCGTAGATGGCTATCGATTTTACAAATTTAGCATTGCTTTTTTTTATAGGACAGAAAGTGGAATCGGGGTGGTTTTTTTCTGTTTTTTTGACCGAAAAAGAAAGAATGGCAGGCTCTTGAAAGGATAAAAAGTTTGCAACTGTAAATTTAGTAATCATATAATATAATAATTTATTTATAAATTTCTAACTATTTTAACAAATTTATCAATTAATTAGCGGTTT
>JAJTDS010000049.1 GCA_021298605.1 Rickettsiales bacterium | reverse complement strand
AATCCTCGACTTCTTCGCAGGAAGTGGAACAACTGCTCAAGCGGTGATGGAGCTTAATAAAAAAGATGGTGGGAATCGAAAATTTATACTTTGTCAAATTGATGAACTGATTAATGCAGAAAAGAAAAAAGAGGCCTTTGATTTTTGTCTTAAAAATGGTTTAGAGCCAATAATTTCAAGTATTACCATTGAAAGAGTAAAAAGAGCAGGTGAGAAAATTTTAACTGAAATAAAAGAACAGAAAAATCTATTAAATCAAGAAGATAAAGGCTTGGATGTTGGTTTTAAAGTTTTTGATTTAATTGAAACTTCTAAGATTATTGAAGATATTAATCATCAATTTAGTTTAGCTTTGTCAAATAACGATTCTCTAAGTAATTAATATTTAATAAAATAAATAAAATCCTTCCTAGATGATTTAACTTTTTTATTGAAATTTATTTTTAAGAAAATAAAAATAGTAAAAAACACTTAAAGTAAAATATTGTAATCACCTTAAATGTTGCCTTATAGAATTTTAACTTTTCTAATTAATTAACCCTAGAAAATCAATTTTTTTAAATTGATGAGATTAAAAATTTAGTAAATCTATGTCAGAACCATATAATAAAAAAGAAGTTAAATTTTATCAAAAAAAATACAAGAATTAGTTGATAAAATTAATAATAATGCAATCTCAAATAATGAACGACAAGACTCAAAGAATATTATTGGAGCTTATTTTTATATTTGCAATCAATCGGTATAAAATATGGCCAGACAGGCTTTTGATGTCGTTAGAAGTAATGTTGGTTTTGGTAAATTTGCTTATGATTATCTTTTTTACTCACTAAATTCAGCATCATTGCAAAATATTAAAGTTGAGTTAAACGAATAAAATCAAAGGTCTTTGCCAGATATTCAAATTGAGTTAAGTAACCAAAACTATAAAACATCATTTGAAATTAAAAGAGATGATAAAGATAATAAATCGTTGGCTAATATTCAAATTAACTCGAATCAAATGTAAAATTTTGAAGAGTCAAATAAGTTAAAAGGAATAATACAACAAGATTATGTTTATGAATCTTAAGAAGAAGAGGAAATTCCGCAAAATATTTTCTTGATATTTCACGACATTCAGCTAGGGCTCAAAATTTACAGAGCTATAATATAAATACCCAATTTTAATTTAAATAGATTCTAGCTTTAAGATAAAATTTAGCATTATCTAAAATCTTATTTTTTGCAATTTATTTAAAAAATTCTGATATTTTTTGAAAAAAGCTTTCTGTTTTTGGGTTGTTAGCTTTATTTTGCATTAATTTATCAAGTTTTTCAAGTAAATCTCTTTCTTCTTCTGATAGTTTTACAGGGGTTTCTATATTGACCCTAATATACATATCACCTCTTCTGCCACCAGAATTAAGAATAGACATACCTTTTGATTTTAATCTTAGTTGATCGCCATTTTGAGTTCCTTCCTTGATGGTAACTTTTGCTTTACTGCCGTCTATTGTTGGTATTTCTATTTCTCCTCCTAAGGAAGCAGTAGTAAACCGCATTTGAACATCAAAATATAGGTCATCGCCTTTTCTTGTAAAAAATGGATGATTGCGGATAGTAATAAAAATAAATAAATCTCCAGCTTGTCCACCTCTTAGACCAGCTTCTCCCTCATTGCTAATTTTGATTCTCGAATCTTCTTCGACACCAGCAGGAATTTTAACTGATAATGTTTTTTTGCGACTTGTTCTGCCTTCGCCGTTGCAATTTTTACAAGGGTTTTTAATGATCTGTCCAGAACCATTGCAGGATGTACAGGCTCTTTCAACAATAAAAAAGCCTTGTTGTGAACGAACTTTACCATGGCCATTACAAGTTGTGCAAGTACTTGCTTTTTCATTATTTTTTGCTCCACTTCCGTTGCATACATCACATTTACAGGGAATATTAAAAGATATTTCAGTGTTGGTGCCGTTAAAAGCTTCTTCAAGTGAAATAGTTAGATTATATCTTATGTCGGAACCTCTTTGAGAAGAGCTTTTTTTTCTGCCCCCAGAACTTCTTTCGCCAAATATATCGGAAAAGTTGCTAAAAATATCATTAAAATCAAAGCCTCCATCAAAACCACCGCCTCCACTTTGTCCGCCATAGCCATTATTGGCTTGATGTCCGTAGCGATCATAGGCCGCTCTTTTTTGTTCATCTTTTAGTGTTTCATAGGCTTCTGATGCTTCTTTAAAACTAGCTTCAGCTTTCTTGTCTCCGGGGTTACGATCGGGGTGATATTGCATTGCTAACTTGCGATACGATTTTTTAATTTCGTCTGCGGAAGCATTTTTATTAACTCCTAATATTTCGTAGTAATCTCGTTTTTCGCTCATAATTTTTGATTAAATTTATAAAAATAAAATATTTTTATAGATATTGATTTTATTGTTTTTTTCAAGGAAAATATATTAAAAAAGCTTAAATTTTTAACAAAATATTGAATATTTTAAAATATTGGTTATTAATCAATATAGGGTGAATTTTAATTATTTTAAATAGATTTAGACCTCTTTTAGTCAAGAATGATACTGTATTATTTATTTAAAATCAATATTTAAAATCAACAATAAATTAAAATTGATGAAACAAAAATCTAGCCAAAATTTTTCTCGTTATAGTAAAAACTATCATAAATTGGCTAAAATTCAACATCTAGTGGCTAAAAAATTAATTGAATTTGCCAATCCTTTTTTGCAAGAAAAATTGGCTAAAAATAGTAATAATCTGCCAAATATGATTGATCTTGGTTCTGGTACTGGATTTGTTAAGCAAGAATTTTTTAATATTTTTTATAATAATATTATAGCTAATTTTTATGAAGTTGATTTATCTCTAGAAATGCTTAAAAATAATGTCAATTATGAATTATCGAATAATTTATCTATAAAAATTAATGCTGATATTAAAAAATTGCCATTTAAAAATAATAGTTTTGATGTAATATTTTCAAGCTTTGCCTTGCAGTGGCTAGAAAAATATGAAGTAATTTTTGGAAATTTTGCAAAAATGCTAAGAAATTATAAAGATTTTCAAGAAAACGGATTTTTGATTATAGCATTACCAACCGCAGGAAGTCTGAAAGAGCTAAAATTAGCAAATATTGCGAGTGATTGTAATTTTGATTTCTTAATTTTTCCAGAAAAGCATAATCTATTGCTAAACCTAGAAAAAGCTGGCTTTAAACCTTTGTTTAATTATGAGCAAATTATTGATCAAAACTTTTCTATTGGTACCGAGGCATTAAAATCAATTAAAAATATTGGTGCTAATTATGCTAATGCAGGCAACATAATTAATAAGAATAAACTCAAAAAATTTAATCAATTTTTATATAAAAATTTTAGCTATCAAGAAGTTGGTAAGTTAAGAGAAATAAGGGTTTCGTGGCATATTAATTATTTTATTGCTAGTAAAAAAAATAGCCAACACTATAAATTCTAGTGTTGGCTATCTTGTTCTGCTTTTTTAATTTCAGTTTATAAATTAGAAATATAAAACTATACCAATATTAAGAGGGTTGAAAGATGTCCCTCCTTTTGCAAATGAAGAATCGGTTCCGCCCTTGTAGGAGAGTAGTAAGATCCGAATTATAAAACAGCTCATTGTAGTAAATAAGCGAATTTTGTTTAAAATTATGTGGTTTTTGAAGTTATTAAAAAATTTTATGCAAGTTGATTAAAGTTTAATTTCAATTAATATTTAAGTTGTAAAACAAAACAAAATTATTTTGACTTTAAATTTACTCTTACCTATATTCTTAATTATAAAAATGCTTGTTTGTAAGTAATTCAAGTTTCATTTAAAAATACTGCTTCTACTATTTAAGGGATTAAATGCAATAAATAAAAATTTGCTTTATCTTTGAAGCAATGAAAATATAATGAAAATTATAATTCCATATTTTGATAATATAAAATAAAAAACCGATAAATGTCTATCAAAAAAACAAATTCTACAGATGAATCTCAATCCTTGCCTTTAGTGGTTGCAACTGGCAAAGATATTGAATCAGTATCCCTAATTGGAGAAATGAAAAAATCATATCTTGATTATGCAATGAGTGTTATTGTTGCTAGAGCTATACCCTCTGCTTGCGATGGCTTAAAACCAGTCCACCGTAGAATTTTATATGCAATGTATGAAGGTGGTTATGATTATAATAAGCCTTTCAAAAAATCTGCTAGAATAGTTGGTGAAGTAATGGGTAAATATCACCCCCATGGAGATTCTGCAATATATGAATCACTCGTGAGAATGGCTCAAGATTTTTCAATGAGAGTGCCTTTGATTGATGGTCAGGGTAATTTTGGTTCAATTGATGACGATCCACCAGCGGCGATGAGATATACCGAATCAAGATTAGAAAAAATTACTCACACTATGCTTGATGATCTCGATAAAGATACTGTTGATTTTGTCCCTAATTATGATGGTAGTGAAAGTGAGCCAAAGGTTGTTCCTGCTCGTTTTCCTAACCTTTTAGTCAATGGTTCTGGTGGAATCGCAGTTGGTATGGCAACTAACATCCCTCCTCATAATCTTGGAGAAGTTATTGACGGTTGTCTTGCTTATATTGATAAACCAGATATTGCAGTTGATGAACTTTTAACTATTATTCCTGCTCCAGATTTTCCAACTGGCGGTATAATTCTTGGAAGAAGTGGCTATAATTCTGCAGCACATACTGGGAGAGGTTCGGTTGTTATGAGGGGTCGTCATAAAATTGAGAAAATTAATGCCAATAAGAATGCAATCATTATTACTGAAATTCCTTATCAAGTCAATAAAGCTAAATTAGTTGAAAAAATCGCCGAATTAGTCAAGGAAAAAAAGATTGAAGGAATTACAGATTTAAGAGATGAATCCGACAGAGATGGTATCAGGGTTGTTATTGAGCTTAAAAAAGATGCTATGGAAGAAGTTATCATTAATCAATTATATAGTTTTACTGAACTACAAACTAGCTTTGGTGTTAATATGTTGGCGCTAAATTATGGTAGACCAGAATTAATGAACCTACTTACGGTTATAAAAATTTTTGTTGAATTTCGTGAAAAAATTGTTAATCGCAGAACTAATTTCTTACTTAATAAAGCAAGAGATAAAACCCATATTTTAATTGGTTTAGCAGTTGCGGTTGCAAATATTGATGAAATTGTTGAATTAATAAAAACTTCTAAAGATGTTGCGGAGGCCAGAGAAAAGCTTCTCTCAAAATCTTGGAGTGCAGGAGTAGTTGAGGATATAATTAACCTTGTTCAAGATAGAGGAAATGTTGTAACGGAAGGAAAATTCTATTTCACTGAAACTCAAGCAAGAGCGATTCTTGAAATGAGGCTTGCTAGATTAACTGGTCTTGAAATGGAAAAAATAACCAATGAAATCAAGGAGCTTGCAACTGAAATTAATCACTATCTTGATCTCCTTGCTAATCGAGAAAAGTTATTATCTTTAGTGAAACAAGAATTGATAGATGTCAAAGAACAATTCGCAACCCCTAGAAAATCAACTATTGAAATGAGTGAGTTTGAGGTTGATTTTGAAGATCTTATCCCTAAGGAAGAAATGGTTGTTGTTGGAACTATGAATGGCTACATAAAAAGGGTTGCTCTTTCTTCTTATCGAACCCAAAGAAGAGGAGGTAAGGGCAGAAGTGCAATGGATGTTAGAGATGAAGATGTGGCAACCGATATATTTGTTACGAACACCCATGCTCCAATTTTATTTTTTTCAACCAAGGGTAAAGTTTATAAATTAAAAACTTATAAACTGCCACTTGGAAACCCTCAAGCAAGAGGAAGAGCATTGGTTAATTTGTTGCCACTTGAAGCGGATGAAAAAATTAGCACAATTCTCGCCTTACCAGAAGATGAATCATTGTGGAATAGTCTAAGTATTGTATTTGCAACTTCTAATGGAAATATTCGTAGAAATTCAATGGATCAATTTGTTGATATTCGTTCAAGTGGTAAAATTGCAATGAAGCTAGAGGGGGATGAGGCTTTGATAGGTGTAAATTTATGCAATGAACAAGATGATATAATGCTTTCTACTAAAAATGGCAAATCAATTCGTTTTCCAGTTACTAGCCTGAGAGTTTTTCAAAGCAGAAATTCTACAGGAGTTAGAGGAATAAAGCTTGAAAAAGAAAATAAAGTTATTGCAATGTCTATTTTAAAGCATATTAGCGAAGATTCAATTACCAGAGAAAATTATTTAAAAATTGATAGCGATCTTCGTTTATCAATTAAAAATGCATTAATTTATAATCAAAAATTACAGGAAATTAAACAAGAAAGTAATATTCTGCCAGATTTATTACAAAAAGAAGAGATGCCAGTTCCAGTAGTTGAAATGTCGGAATTAAATGTTGAGCAAATTCATAAAATGGCACTAAATGAACAATTTATACTAACCATCACTGAAAATGGCTACGGAAAAAGAAGTTCCGCTTTCGAATATCGCATTACTAATCGTGGTGGAGTTGGTATTACCAATATCATTACCTCAAAAAGAAATGGCAATGTAGTAGCGAGCTTCCCAATTGAAGATATAGATCAAATAATGATTATTGCCAATAAGGGCACATTAATCAGAACCGAGGTTTCAAATATAAGAATTACAGGCAGAAACACGCAAGGAGTTACTCTAATAAAAACTAAAGATGAATCAGTAGTTGCAGTTGCAAGAATTGCCCATAGTGGTAATAAAGAAATTGATTCTGCTGAATTAGGAGAAGATTGCGAAAATAGTGATAATCAAGAAGAAAAAATCACAGCCATTGAGTAATTGGTTGAATAATCAAAACGGCTGTGATTTGTAGATTATTTGTTTTTATTTGGAATTGACGAGAATTGTATTTTTTTAGTATAAGGTGATGATAAGCGTTTATTTGGTAGATTTATCCATTTTGATAATTCTTTTGAGTCTTTAATTATATTGGGATTCTTCTCAATTATTTTAATTACTAGAGCTTTTTTGTGATTATTATCTTTAAAGTCAAGCTCTGTAATAAAAGTTGATAATTCTTGTAAGTTTTTGAGGTCTTTAATTATTTTAGGATTCTTCTCAATTATTTTAATTGCTAGATATTGTTTGTGAATATCATCTTCAAAGCCAAGCTCTGTAATAAAA
>JAJTDS010000048.1 GCA_021298605.1 Rickettsiales bacterium | reverse complement strand
AATGGTGGTATAACCGCACCGCAAGCGATGTGGCTTGGAAGGTTAGTATTAAAGAAATTGAGGCACGAAATTTTGATTTAGATATTAAAAACCCCAATAAAAAAGAAGAAAAGCGAGAATTTACCAGTGTCGAACTAATCAAAATGATCGAAGATTCTCTCGATGAAACCAAGAAAATTTTAGCCAAAATTAAGGAGGAGTTGTGATGAGTTGGAGAAAGGTTAAGATTGGAGAGTTTCTTTTTGAGCGAGAAGGTAGATTCAAGCCTGATGATAAATCTTTGTTGAGTTTAGATAGGCTAGAAAAAATCGACTTTTCTGGAAAATTTTACATAGGTCAAAAAACTTCAAGAACAGATATGATTTTGATTAAGAGTGGTGATTTTGTGATTTCTGGAATCAATGTTTCAAAGGGAGCAATGGGAATTTATCGCAAAGAGAATGATATAACGGCAACAATTCACTATTCATCTTACACTTTTGACGAGTCAAAAATTGATATAAATTATTTTGAGCATTTTTTGCAAAGCGATGAATTTATAAAACTTTTAGAAGATCAAGTAAAGGGTGGTATCAAAACTGAAATTAAGGCTAAACATCTTCTAAAACTAGAAATTCTTTTGCCATCTTTGCAAGAACAAAAACAAATTGCTGAAAAATTAAAATATAGCGAAGAGAAGCAAAAAATTCTTCAACTTCAAATCAACAACCAAAAAACCAACCTAAAAAACCTTAGAAAGCAGATTTTGCAAGATGCCATTGAAGGCAAATTAACCAAAGAATGGCGAGAGCAAAACCCAAATATTGAACCAGCAAGCGAGCTATTAAAAAAAATCAAGCAAGAAAAAGAAAAGCTAATTGCCGAAAAGAAAATTAAAAAAGAAAAGCCACTTCCGCCAATTGAAAAAAATGAAGTGCCTTTTGAATTGCCTAAGGGTTGGGTTTGGACGAGATTGGGGGAGATAATTTTTTACACTGAAAACTTAGATATCCAAAAAAGATTAAATTCTAATGCAAAAATTGCTTACATAGATATTGATTCTATTAATAACAAAGAGCACAGAATTTCAAATATAAAGTATAAAAAAGTTTCCGAACTATCATCAAGGGCAAGGAGAGTTTTAAAGAAAGGATTTCTGTTATACTCTACTGTTAGGCCGTATTTAGAAAATATAGCTTTTATTGAAGATGATATTGAAAATTATATAGGCTCAACAGGATTCAATGTATTTAAATCCATCAAAGCAGATTTAAATTACATTTTTTATTTTTTACTTACCCCAAATCTAAACAATAAATATAAAGAATTGATGATTGGCTTTAACTCTCCAAGTATAACCAATACACAATTTGAAAATACTTTAATTCCCCTCCCGCCCCTATCCGAGCAACTCGCCATCGTCTCAAAACTTCAAACTCTAATGCAAAAACTCGATGAAGCCGAAAAGCAAATTGAAAAAAGCCTAGAAACCAGCAAGCTTTTAACTAAAGCAATTTTGGCGGAGGCTTTTAGTTTTTCTTGATTTTATATTAAAATTTAGCTCAAAAACCAAAAATCATTAATTATTTGCTTAATTAATACCAATCGGTTTTTTAAAAAATAGCAAAAAAATGCCAACAAATCGTTATTGTAAATAAAAAAAATAAATTTATTATCAAAATCGTCAAAACTTTCTGAAGAATTAAGTTTTGTAAAGTTAAGGCGGTTTTTAGTATTGAAGATTGCCATCTAAAATTATTTTAATAAATTCATCAAAAATGAAAATCATTTTAAAATTAACAACAATTATATCTCTTTTAACCATTTCATCTTGTGCTACACAAACTTTTGTAGTGGACCCAAAATTAAAAAGAGAAGTTTCATCAGGAAATCCTCACTTTTCTAAAACTAGTCATTTCTTTATTAGTGGAGTTGGGCAATCTATGGTTCTAAATGCTAGTGAATTGTGTAAAGAAAGAGATGGGGTTGCTTTTGTTGAAAGTAAAAAAAGTTTTTTTGATGGTGTGTTGGCTACAGTTACCTTAGGCATATACACACCAAGAACAATGAATATTTATTGCAATAAATAAACTTTATTAATTATTTCTTGAGAATATTGGTGTTATATATTGCCATTTAATCTCTTGATTATATTTCTTTCGGGGGTGGGGTTAGTTTTTTCTACCTCACCAAAAAAGAAAATTAAAATTTATTAATAAATATTGCTATATTTAGTAATTAAACTAAGTTAATTTTAGATTATTATCAATTTTTTAAAATATGTCTTGGGTTATATTTACAATTCTTGCCACCATTCTGCAAAGTTTTAGAAATTTAGAACAGAAATCTCTTAATAAAAGGCTTGATGCACTTACTGTTTCTTGGTCTCGCTTTATAATACCACTACCATTTGCAATAATTGTTGTTATTTTAACTTTTTATCAATTTGACAATAAATTTATTTTTTATTGCTTTGTTGCGGGGCTTTTTCAAATTGCAGGCAATGTTTTTTTGTTGCAAACATTTAAGGCTAGAAACTTTAGCATTGGAATAGCCTTTTATAAAACCGAGGTTTTGCAATCTTATCTTATTGGGCTATTGTTTTTTAATACCCTAATTTCAAAATCAGATTTAATATCAATTTTAGTTGCCACGATTGGAGTTATTTTAATTTCTGGCAATTTCACTGCGGGCTATAAAAACTTAGCTAAGTCATTTTATAATCAATCTTCGCTTTATGGTTTGTTGACAGGGCTATCATTTTCTATATCTGCCTTCAACTTAAAATTTGCTTCCGATAAACTCTACAACCTTCAATATTCGCCAATAAAAACAGCACTTATAGTTTTAATGTGGATCATCTGTTTTCAAAATATATTTTTTGTGATTGTTAAATTTTGTCAAAGAACCTTGATAAGAGATTTCAAAAGCATAATTTCCCTAGAAAATAAATATACTTTCTTAAAAACCTCAATATTAAGCTTCTGCGGTTCATTTTGCTGGTTCATCGCCTTCGGATTAGGGGAGGTAGTCTATGTTAAAGCAGTTGGTCAAATAGAAATTGTCATTGCAATATTGATATCGTTTTTACTCTTAAAAGAAAAATTAAAAAAAATCGAAATTATCGGCATAACTCTTACTTCCAGCGGAATCCTGTGGCTAATTTTTAATCAAAATTAAAAAATATTGATTTTACACCATTTCCAAATTTCAAAATAGCAAAATTTAAAGAAAAAGTAAGCCTCCGTCGGTAAGTTTTTTGCAATAATTTTCTTTACTTTTATAAGCTCTGCCTTATCTTGATATTTATTAAATAATCTCAAAAAATTTTATTAAAATATGAATCTTAATTTTATCGATTTATTTGCAGGAATTGGTGGAATAAGGCTAGGATTTCAAGATTTGTTTGGGGAATGTGTGTTTTCATCCGAATGGGATAAATATGCTCAAATAACTTACGAAGCAAATTTTGGTCATAAGCCAGCTGGTGATATAATGCAAATAGATGAAAAAGATATTCCTAATTTTGATATTTTACTTGCGGGCTTTCCGTGTCAACCATTTTCAAACGCAGGACTCAAAAAAGGTTTTGAAGACACAAGAGGAACTTTATTTTTTCACATCGCCAGAATTATCAACTACCACAAACCAAAGATTGTATTTTTAGAAAATGTTAAAGGGCTAAAAACACATGATAAAGGGCAAACATACAAAGTTATTGAAAATACATTAAATGAATTGGGTTACAATGTTTATACAAAAATATTAAATGCCAAAGATTACGGAGTTCCTCAAAACAGGGAAAGAATTTACATTGTAGGGTTTCGTGAAAATGTAGATTTTTCATTTCCAAAACCATTAAATATAAAGCCAAAAGTTGGAAATATCCTTGAAAATGATGTTTTGGAAAAATATACAATTTCAGATAAATTATGGGCAGGTCATCAAAGAAGAAAAGAAGAACATAAGCAAAAAGGCAATGGTTTTGGATATTCATCATTTAATGCAAATTCATCTTATACCAGCACTATTTCAGCAAGATACTATAAAGACGGGTCAGAAATTTTAATTGAACAGGAAGGTAAAAATCCAAGAAAATTAACACCAAGAGAGGCCTCAAGATTGCAAGGATTTCCCGATAATTTTATTATTCCAGTAAGTGATAATCAAGCTTATAAGCAATTTGGCAACTCTGTTTCGGTTCCCGTTATTAAGGCAATTGCAACAGAAATCAAGAAGTCATTAGAGCTTCCAAGAACACAATATAAAGTTCGCAATTTAGATTTATTTAGCTATCACAATTATGAAAATTCAAAAGTTACAAATCTCTAAAGACAAAATTGACATTAATCTAAATAAACTCCTAAATTTATTAACAAACAACAAAAATAGCAAAAATTTAAATATTGATTTATTGCAATTGGATTGTATTTTTTAAAAAATATATTGATCTTATTTAAGAATAAGTAACTAAATAATCGCGATTTTAATTTAATAAATTAAAGCTAAACAACAAATGAATAATAAAAAATATAAAATTATCGATATTTTTTCTGGTTGCGGTGGCTTTTCTACTGGCTTTGAGCAAACTGGCAAGTTTATAAATGTTTTGGCGATAGATATTTGGAATATTGCACTTGATACCATAAAACTAAACAAACCTCATACTGAAATAATTTGTTCACCGCTAGAGAAAATTACTAATCAAGAGATTGTAAAAATCAAAGAAAAATATGGCGATATTGAGGTTGTTGTTGGTGGCCCGCCTTGTCAGGGCTTTAGCCTTGCTGGAAAAAGACAAAAAGATGATCCTCGCAATAATTTATGGCAAGAATATGTTAGATTTGTATCGATAATCAAGCCTAGCTGGTTTATTTTTGAAAATGTTTTAAATTAAAAAATATGACAAAAGAACAAAAAGGCATGTTAATTGGAATGTATTTTGCAAAGTTTGAAAGCTTGGCATTAGATTCTTTGGGTTTTACAAATTTTATAGAGGCTTTTAATATTATTGGCCTTATTACTCAAATAAACCCAAAGTCTTTAAGAAATTATAGAGATGAATTTGCACCTGCTTTTCCTACAAAAAGATTAGGTTGGCATAAAAGAGAAATGCATCCTAGCAGGAAAAAAATTTTAAATTTATATTGCAACCTTGATTTGAATGATTTTACTAATCTGATTAAGGATACAATTTACAAAAATAAAGAAGATAGAATAATTGAAGAGCTAGAAACTGAAATTGAAAATTCAACTTTTGCTAAAAGAATGCTTACAGGTCAAGCGGCTGAAAATTATTTTTTTGAAAATTATAAAAATATAGATTTATTTAAAAATGGTGAGATTTTAAATACTACTAAATATGGTTGTGGCTTTGATTTTAAACTTAATTTTGAAAATAAATATTTTGCAATTGAAGTAAAAGGCCTGGAGAAAAAAGAGGGGAGTGTAGCTTTGACAAATAAAGAGTATAAGGTTGCTGAAAAACTAAAAGATAATTATTTTCTTTTTATAGTAAAGAATTTTATAGAAAAACCAGAACATATTTTTTTTCAAAATCCAATTTTCTCAAATCAAATCCTTTTTAAAAAGGAAGAAAGAGAGGTAATTCAAATATCTTATAACTTTTATGTCTAAAATTGACTTAACATTAAAAATCAATAATCAATTAGAAAACTGGCAGGACTTTATTCGGCAAAAAATAGAGTTTATTTATCCAGTTGTTAATTTTATTGATATGGAATATAATTATTTTGATGGTTATGAGAAAATACCTTGCGATGTTAATTTTCATTCTTCAAGTTTTGATTTAATATTAGAATTTAAAGAAATTATAGAAAGTCAAAAAGAAAGAATTTTAGAAGATTTAAAAAATTATGACTTAGAAATTATCTGTAATTAAAAACTATTATGAGAAATTTACAAAACCAAAAACCTTTCCCAAATGCAAATATGGAAGGACAGCTTTGTTATGATTTTCCTTCACCTAAAAATCCTTTAAAAACTTATTATCTTTAGATTTTGGGCCATTTCTAGATTTATCTATTTTTGAGAATTTGCAGGTGAAAAAATTTAACTTATTAAAAATAGCAATAGAAAAAGGCAATAAATTAATTGCCAAAACAATCAAAAATAAACTTGAATTAGAGAAAATAGAAGAAGAATGCGAAATGAATAATCAAGAATATGATCTTAAAAAGAAAAAAATAATCGAGAAAGATAGCCAAGTTTTAAAATCTTGGAAAGAAATAGAGGAAATGATCTAATCTTAAAACATATTTAATTAATCTAACTAAACCCTAAATTTATCAACAAACAAGAAAAATATGGCGATATTGAGGTTGTTGTTGGTGGCCCGCCTTGTCAGGGCTTTAGCCTTGCCGGAAAAAGACAAAAAGATGATCCTCGCAATAATTTATGGCAAGAATATGTTAGATATTTGCCAAATGCAATGGGTAGAGAAATAATTGTTAAGGGCTAATTCTATTTGGTATTAACAATAATCGTGGATCGCGGGACACCTTCACTTGCTGAAAGTTGGGGTTTTCTTCCGCAATATCGCTATTATTAATTTCTGTTAGATTGAATGCAAGAAGCGATTCATTTGATGCTAAGTTTTGATGTTCATGTTTGTATTCGGGATTGATTTTAATGTCATTGCCTTCCTTTCCTTGATAATCTTTGCAATTCTTATTGGCACCATTAGCTTGCTTCTTATTTTGTTTATTAAGAGCCCAATAAAAATCATTTAGTCCATATTGTTCATATCTTAATTTGTCGACATAATCAAATAGCAAACATTCTTCCAGCGAATTCA
>JAJTDS010000014.1 GCA_021298605.1 Rickettsiales bacterium | reverse complement strand
AACTGGTGATTATTTTAAATAAATTAGGTTGAATTACAAGGTGTTCTTGAATATTTCTTGAGATTTATTTATAGGCTGTTGGGTTGATTTTGCGACGGTCTCATTAAAAAGATTTTTATAATATAAAAAATATTTAAAAGATCTCAATTTTAATAACCTAAGACATATCACTGATTGCTAAAATATTTTTATAAACATCATGAACCCTTATATATTCAATATTCTTTCTAGCTAAAAATTGTGAAATTAAAATAGTTTTTTGATTACGATCTAGAACTTGATTATTTTTATCTTTTAAATTAATTTGCTCTAAAAAGCTTTTTCTTGAATGTCCAACATATAATGGAACATTTAAAACCCTAAAATTATCAATTTCTTTCAATATTTTAATTGATGCAAATGCATCCTTGTTGAAACCTATTCCGGGATCAAAAATTATTTTATCTCTTTTTAGACCTAAATTTTCAAGTTGTAAAATTTTGTCACTCGCCCAATTAATAATTTTATTAGTAAGATTTAAATGTCGATTTATCAATATTTCATCATTAAATTTAATCTCTTGATTATGCATTAATATTGTTTTAATTTGTTTTGATGCAATCAAATCAATTGTTCTTTTATCTTCCAAACCACTAACATCATTAACAACATCAACTCCTAATTGATAAGCTAAATATAAATTATCAAAATGATATGAATCGAGACTAATTAACACCTTATTTTGCTCGTCAAAATTTTTATTTTGATTAAAATTACGAACAATTTTAATCAAATTAGGCAAAATTAACTCCAACCTACTCCACTCTTCTTTTGCGGTTATTTTTATTGCATTAGGACGAGTTGATTCGGCACCAATATCGATCATTTTTGCACCTTCATTCAAAATTTTAACAAGTTGATTTGAAGCAGATTCTAAATTGTTAAAACAACCACCATCAGAAAATGAATCAGGAGTAATGTTTAAAATACCAACAATTTTTGTTTTCATTTTTGTAAAAGTAAGAGTAAAGGTAAAATGATAAGTAAAAAACTAATCTCAATAAAGATTTATTTAAAATCACTACGAGTCTTTAATGCAATTGCAATGGTGCCATCATCTAGGTAATCTAACTCGCTACCAATTGGTATGCCATGGGTTAGGCGGGTTACGGTTATAGCAAATTTTTTCAAATTCTCGGCAATAAAATAAGCGGTGGTCTGGCCATCAATCGTTGCACTAGTTGCAATTATAACTTCTTTAAGATTTTTATTATATTCAATTCGATGATATAATTTTACAAGATTAAGATCTTCAAAGGTTTTACCAGAAACCGCGGATAAATTACCTCCCAATATATGATAAAGCCCTTGATAATTTTTAGACCTTTCAATTGCCCATAAATCAGCAACTTGCTCAACAATGCAAATAACCGAATTATCTCGATCTTGATTGTTACATATTTTACAAATATACCCCTGATCAATATTTCCGCATAAATTACATTGATGAATATCTTCTTTTATAATATTAAGAGATGCGATTAAAGGCTCTAATTTTGATTCTTTATTTTGAGCAAGGTGCAAAACTAACCTTCTCGCCATTTTTGGACCCATGTTCGGCATTTTAGCAAGCATTTGAGTTAAATTATCAATTATATTTTGAGACATCGCTTAATCTTGGTTTTACTAATAAGTTTTTATGATTAATTTGCATTGGCAAAACAACCATTTGCATTCCTTTATTATGAAGCTTTCTTTGAATTATATCTGGAATGTGATTATAAAGTATCTGGGTAAAAATATTTTCATTATCAAAAATAAATTTTGTTCCAAAGAAAACGGTATTAGGATAATCTTTTTTTACTCTATCGGCAAGTTGAGTTAGCTTCTCAATTGGGTCAGTACTGTAACCAACATAAGATCTAGCAAAATGATAATTTGCATGGCAATAATTGCGATATTTTCTTAATATATTCTTGGTTTTAAGTCTCATATCTTGCCATTTCTGCTCTTCTCTAAAGGTATTTGCATCTAGCTCACCAACAGTTACAAAAACAAAGTTATTAAAAATATTAGGAAACAACTTGTTGATTTGCAATATCGAGTTCATTCCGCTACTAAAATTTTGCTCCAATATTATTGCGGCGGTAAGGGCATTGCGATTACCATAATTATTAATTTCAGAACTATCGCAAATTGATTCGTAACAAGCAAACTTAATTTCACTATTTTGTAGTGCAATTTTTAATTTTGCATAAGATTTTTTTATTAAAAGACCAATAAAAATAAATATCGAGGTTATTAATAATGTTACCCAACCTCCTTGAAAAAATTTTTCAACAATAGTAATAATTAAAATTCCAAAACAAACTAAAAAACCAACAAAGGCAACAACCATTTTACTTCTCCAACCGGTTTTTTTTCTGTGTCGAAACCAATAAATAGTTAAACCGAGCAAAGACATTGAAAAAGTTATAAAAACATTAATCGAGTAAAGCACAACCAATAAATGCACTGTTCCATTGGTAATTAACAATGTTGCAATTGCTGAAATTGCCATAAATAATATTCCATTTTTTACCACTAAACGACTAGATAAAGCACTTAGAGATTTAGGCATCCATTCATCATGAGCCATATTAGCAACAACATTAGGACCAGCAAGAAAGCCTGAATTAGCCGCAACAATCAATAAACCAGCTTCAAAAACCAGCACCAAAGGAACAAAAAAACTACTAATATTAAAGCCTGCAATTTGCCAATCTTTTGTTATACTATAAAACACTGTGGCATTTAAGGTTTGACCATTAACTTTTTCAACCCCCCACAATAAATAAATTAATATTATTCCCGATGCCATAAATGCAAGAGAAACAGCAACCATAAACATTGTAATTTTTGCAGTTTTAATTCTTGGTTCAGCAAGGGTGTGCACATTGTTTGAAACAGCCTCCAAGCCAGTATAGGTTCCACCACCCATTGAAAATGCTTTTAAAAAAAGAGATATTAAAAAAACTAAACCAGCAGAATTGGTAATTTCATTAGATGTTGTATTGGCATTTGGAATTAATTGATTAATTCCTGTGCGATGACTCAATATTCCATAAATAATTATTGCAATGTGGGTAATTATAAAACCTATAAAAATAGGCATTAAAAATTTAATTGACTCCTTCATTCCTCTAAGGTTAAGAAATGCAAGCATTAAAATTAAAAATACTTCAATAATTAACTTAAATTGGTGAAATTGCTCTGGAATAAAACTGAAAATTGCATCTATTCCACTTGCAACTGAAATTGCAATTGTCAAGACATAATCTACAATTAAAGCCGAGCCAGAAACTAATCCCGAATGTTTTCCTAGTAATCGACTAGCAACTCTATACCCTCCACCGCCGTTTGGAAATATCTCAATTACTTGAGTATAAGCATATGATATTATAAAAACAGTAATAGCGGTAGCAATAGCAAGATAAATAGCTAGGGAATTATATTTTCCAAGAGCGAGAAATGCCTCTTCTGGACCATAACAAGAAGAAGAAATACCGTCAGCACCAAGACCTATCCAAGCAAGAAATGCAATAAGAGAAATACTATGGCGAGTTTCACGATCAAATGGATCGCGGGGCTTTCCAAGTAGAGTGTCTCTAATTTTGGTTAGCATTGTGAATTTTATCCATCAAACTTTCTATCATTTCTAATGATTTAACTCCTTTTTCTACCTCAACTCCAGAAGAGATGTCAACCATTGTCGCTCCAGTTATTTTTAAAGCATCATCAATATTTTTTATATTAATTCCGCCAGCTAAAAACCAAGGTTTTCTTGAGCGAAAACTTGAAAGTATCCTCCAGTCAAAACTTCTGCCCGAACCTCCAGATATTGTACTAGGAGAACCTTTTAAAGGCTTGCTATCAAAAAGATAAGCATCACAACATTTTTGAAATTTATGAACATTTCTTAAGTCTGAAAAGGATGATATTTGAAATGCTTTAATAATTTTTACATTAGGGAATATTTCTTGAATTTTTTCCAAAAATCCAACCGTTTCTCTGCCATGAAATTGAAAATATTGAGGTTTTAGAGTTTTATAAACTTTTTTTATGATTGTTAAATCAATATCTGCAAATACTGCAACTTTATCAATTGTTGCAGGTATAGCCTTAGATAATTCTAGAGCTAAATCTGGCTCAATATATCTAGGCGATTCAGGACAAAAGACAAATCCTATGTAATTCGCATGCTTTTTTATAGCAGTAGAAATTGATTCTTGAGTTTTAAAACCACATAATTTTACTTTCATTTTTAAATTTCCTATAATTTAAAACCAGAGGGAAGTGAAACCCCGTTGGTGATGGATTTCATTGAATTTGCTGAATCTTCTTCGGCTTTTTTCTTTGCCTCATTAAAGGCAACAATTATTAGATCTTCAAGAATGTCTTTTTCTTCTTTATTTAATAAAGATTCATCTATCTCTATTTTTTTTGCATTGATATCACCACTAACAGTGATTTTCACCATTCCACCACCAGAACTACCTTCAAATTCAGTTTTTGCAAGATCTTCTTGAGCTTGTTGCATTTTTTTTTGCATTTCTTGTGCTTGACGCATTAAAGATTTTATGTCCATATCCTTTTAATTTCTTGATAAAATAAATAATAAAAAAGAGACTTATTATTTCACTTAATTTTTTAATTGTCAAACCTTGATATTAGTTTATAGCAATTAAAACATTTGGGTTAAAGAGAAATTAATTCTCTAGGTAAGGTGAAGATTAGTGGAGTTTTCGTGGTTTACAAGAGATTGAGGCAGGTTTGAAGCCTCAATCCGAATATAAATAAACTAACGTTTACGATAAGTTTGAGCCTTACGGGCTTTTTTAAGACCATATTTTTTTCTTTCAACAACTCTAGAATCACGAGTTAAAAACCCACCAGTTCTTAAGAGTTGATGATTAGAAGGATCGAATAAAACTAATGCTTTACTGATTCCGTGTGCAAGTGCACCAGCCTGACCACTTTTACCACCACCATTAACTTGAGCTACAACATCAAATTTATTGGTATTTTTTGTTGCTTCAAATGGGTAGCAAGAAATATTGAATAATATTTCTCTTCCCAAATAAAGTTTAGCATCAATATTGTTGATTGTTATTTTGCCAGAACCATTTTTTATCCAAACTTTTGCAACTGCATTTTTTCTTTTTCCAGTTGAGTATGATCTACCCAAAGAATCAATTTTTTGCTTAGATTGTTGATTTTCTAAAGAATTTTTAGACTTAACTTCTAATATTTTTTCTTTTATTATTGTCATATTATAAAATTTTAGGCATTTGAATTTTTACGATTAAAACTAGCAATATCAAGCTTTTGTGGATTTTGAGCTTGGTGTTTGTGTTCTTGGCCTTTATATATATAAAGCTTTGTCATTATATCTCTTTGCAATGGACCACGGGATATCATTCTTGATACAGAGTTTTCAATTATTCTTTCTGGAAATTTTCCTTCGATTATTTGACGAGCAGTTCTTTCTTTGATTCCACCCGGATGACCAGTATGCCAGTAATATTTTTTATTAGCATATTTCTTGCCAGTAAATTTAACCTTTTCTGCATTTATGATTACTACACAATCTCCGCAATCAATATTTGGAGTAAAAGATGCTTTATGTTTACCACGAATAATATTAGCAACTATTGCTGATAACCTACCCACTACAAGATTTTCGGCATCAATAAGCCACCATTTTCTAGTTATTTCACTAGGTTTTGCTACATATGTTTTAAACATTTTTATAAATAAATAAATAAATTAGGACTTTGTTAAAATAATAACAACAAAAATAAAATGATTTTTATAATACAGAAACACTAAGTTTGATATAAAAGTGGGTTTATACCTCTTATTTTTAAGTAGAAAACTAAGCAAAACACTACTAAAAAGCTCTGTAATTAAATCTACTAGAAATCTAATTATTATTTTCTTATTAGTCAATAAGTTTTTTAAATTTTAAATAAAATAAATTTTTAACAAATTGAAAGAAATAATAAAAACACAAAAAAATTAATCTCCTATTATTCCAGCAATTTTTATGGAAAATATATTCTTTGCTAAACCGTTATTATTGATTTCAACTATAGTACCACACAATGTTCCTAAGCCTTGAGCTGGCTTCATTTTACCAAATTTTCTTTTATAAACAAAAGATTTTATAGGAATATCTTGATCCATCCCTATAACAGAATCATAGTCCCCACACATTCCTGCATCAGTTTGATATGCTGTTCCACATTTCATAACATGACAATCATTAGTAGGAATATGAGTATGGCTACCTATTACCGCACTAACTTTTCCGTCTAAAAACTTAGCAATTGCCATTTTTTCGGATGTTGCTTCAGCATGAAAATCAATAAAAATTGCATCAACATCTTTTCCTAAAATATTATTGTCAATAATTGATTTTGCGGCATCAAATGGACAATTAACTTGATATTTCATAAAAACTTGTCCAAGTAAATGAATGACCATAATCTTTTTTTGACCTCTAGTGGTAAATATTTTTACCCCATTGCCCGGACTGTTTTTTGGAAAATTAAGAGGCCTTAGTAAATATTGACTTTCATTAAGAAAATTTGTTATTTCGGTTTGATCCCAAATATGGTCTCCACCTGTTAAAACATCAGCACCAAGCTTAATAAATTCTTCATAAGTATTTTTATTAATTCCAAAGCCACCCGAGGCATTGTCACAATTGATAATTGTAAAGTCAATTTGATGTTGTCGCTTTATTTTTTCTATATTTTCAGCAATTGCATTTCTTCCTGATCTGCCAACCACATCTCCACAAAAAAGGATTTTCATATTTTAGCAAGTTAAATTGATTTAAAAATTATTCGATTCCCTTACTAGTTGAATATTCAAAATGGAATATTTGATCGGGGTAAACTAGTTTATAAGCATCATGACAAGCACTTGCAGATTCAGCAAAACCGGTGAGAATTAATTTTAGTTTATTTTTATAATGAGCTATATCGCCAACCGCATAAATTCCCTCTATCGAAGTTTTCATTGTTGATTGTTCAACTTCGATAAAGTTTTTATGAAGATTTAAACCCCAATTAACAATTGGACCAAGCTCCATTGACAAGCCAAAAAATGCCAGTAAATAGTCAGCTTCTATTTTTTTAATATTACCATCAAAATCTTTTACAAAAACTTCTTTTATCATCCCCTCTTTTCCATTGATTCCATCAAGTTGGAAAGGGGTAACCAGTTCAATTTTTCCTTGCTCAGCAAGGGTTTTAAGTCGATGAGCACTTTCAGGAGAGGCTCTAAATTTATCTCTACGATGAACTACAAAAATTTTTTCTGCTATTTCTGATAAATTTAATGCCCAATCAACCGCAGAATCGCCTCCACCAGCAATTACAACTCTTTTATTTTTAAATTCTGCTTTTGAGCGAACCGAGTAAAATAAGCTTTTCCCTTCAAAATCACTAATATTTTCAAGTGGTGGGCGATGAGGACCAAAGGCACCACAACCAGCAGCAATAACAACAACTTTACAATTAATTATATTGTTTTTTGAAGTATTAAGAGTAAATGTTTTATCGGAGTTTTGTATCAATTTTTCTACTCTTTGATTCAAATGATAAACAGGATCAAATGGCTCGGCTTGAGCTTCAAGTCTTTCTATTAACTCACTTGCTAAAATTTTAGGACAAGCAGGTATATCGTAAATTGGCTTTTCTGGATATAATGCAGAACACTGACCTCCTATTACCTCTAATGTATCAACAATATGACACTTTATTTTCAACATTCCAGCTTCAAAAATCGTGAATAAACCAACTGGTCCAGAGCCTATTATTACCATATCGGTATTATAAATATTTGACATTTTTAATTTTAGTTTTAGTTATTATTTAATTATTTTTAGATAATAATTGATTTTTTTAAAATGAAATAATTATTTAAAAAAATATTGCTTTCTATTTTTTTATTTACAAAATTCTTTTTCAAATTCTTGATTTTTTGATCTAGATTACTGTTCGTAGACAAATAATAACTAAACTATATATTTATACAATGATATCAATTCTTCATATTTTAACACTAAGAACAATAATATTAATGGCTTCCAGTGTTTTCTCGGTTGCTTTTGTAATGCTAATGGTTGGCATTGTAACAATTGATGATATAATAAAAATATTAAATCTCTCTCCTGATGCTGCGAATGCACTAAGAGTTATATTTTCAAGATTTCAAGAAGTAACTAACAATCTAATTCATATTATTGGTCAATTATTAAATAATCTAGTTAGTTGGACTGGAACCGAGATAGACACCTCAAAACTAGTCGATATAAATCATGGAACTCAACCAGCTTTTGCACCAAGCGAACCAAATATTGATACAACTCAAATTCCAAATAATGGCGGATCAACTGTTCAAGGGTCACCTGTAAATGAAGCAGAAAAATATTAATCGTAATGACAGCAGTAATTTTAAGTATTTTTAATATCCTTAGATTATTACTGCTTCTTATTATAGCATTCATATCATTTCCTTTTTTAAGAAACAGATCAATATTTTTCTTCTTATACTCCGCTGGTCCTTCTTTTATAAAATTAGGACAAACTCTCGCCACTAGGCCAGATTTAATTGGCACTAAGCTTGCTAAAATATTAGCTAAATTCCAAGATAAACTACCACCTTTTTCAAAGAGTCAAGTAAAAAAAGCATTAGAAAAGGAATTTTCAAAAACATTTTATCAAATTTTTCTTGACTTTGAATTTAATCCAATCGCATCTGCCTCAATTGCTCAAGTTCATCGAGCAATACTTCACAATAAAGAATTAGTAGCGGTAAAAATATTAAGACCAAATATTGCAAAGGTAATTAATCGAGATATAATCACGATAAAAATTTTAGCTAAATTTCTTCAAATATTCGATAAATTTTTAGCTAAATTTTTAGTTGATATATCTAATTTATTGGTTGAAACAAGTATTTCAGAACTAGATCTCTTAAAAGAAGCTGCAAACGGCTCTAAATTAAAGGAAGATTTAAAAAATATATCAGGCTTTTATGTGCCAAAAATTTTCTGGAAATTTTCTAGCAAAAATATTCTAGTTACTGAATGGATAGAAGGAACAGCTTTATCAGATCAAGAAAAATTAAATAAAATCAATTTTGATCGCCCGCAAGTTGCCCAAAATTTAGTAATTAGCTATTTTAATCAGGTTTATATTAATGGCTTTTTTCACGGAGATATGCACCCTGGGAACTTGTTTTTAATGAAAAATAACGATATTGCCGTAGTTGATTTTGGAATTATGGGGATTATAGATAAAAAAACCCGCCTTGCAATTGCCCAAATATTGCTTGGATTTGTTAATCGCGATTATGAAAATGTTGCCAAATTGCATATTGAGGCAGGTCTGGTAAAAGAAAATGTTAACCTTGAGAGTCTTGCAATATCATGCCGTAAAATTGGTGAAACTATTGTTGATGTATCAGTTGAAGAATTATCTCTTTCTAAGTTAATTTCCGCTTTAATAGATCTAACTAAAGAATATCAAATGGATACTAAACCTAATCTTTTATTATTACAAAAAACCCTAATGTTAGTTGAAGGAGTTGGAGTAATGCTTGATCCAAAACTTAATATGTGGAATATAGCTAGACCTTGGGTTAAAGATTGGGCAGTTAAACATTTAGGATTAGATGCAAGAATATGTGAGGCTACCTCTGATATTTTATTATCTTTCAAAAAAATATTAAAAAATTTTCTAAATAAAGATATTTATGTCAAATCATAAAATTAGAAAAGTAACATCAATTAACAATGACAAAAATTTCATTAAATAATCGTCAAGTTTTCGAAACTAATGATGATATTATAAAATATCTTAAATCTAATGGTTCTTGGCTAAAAACCGAACAATATCTACATAATTATCCACATTGCTGGAGAACGGATACCCCATTAATTTATAAAGCAGTTAGTTCTTGGTATGTAAAAGTTAGTAATATCAAGGAAAGAATGGTTGAACTAAATAACGGAAAACCTTTTCTAAAAATTGAAAACAGTGATGAGGCAGAAATCAAAAATTCAGTCAAGAAAATTATCTCTCTTGAAACAAAAAGATTAATTGCAAAACCAATGTCGATGGACTATTTAGAAGAGTTAGCATTAATGTATAGTGACCCAGAAGTGAGAAAATATTACTATTTTTCTGACGAACCAATTATGAGTAGAGAGTCAACAATTGCAAATATATTATACTGGCAAAAATATTTCAATCAACATAATCTACCAAGATTTGTCCTTATAGACAAGAAAACCCTTGAATTTATTGGAACAGCAGGAATTTGTTTTTATCATCCTAATTATGAAAACCTACAAGAAGGAAAATTAGAAATATCTTATCAACTGGTAAAATCAGCATGGAATAAAGGCTATGCTACCGAAATCACTAATAGCCTAGTCAGATATTGCTTTGAAAATTTCCCAATCCAAGAAATATGTGCCTGCACGGTTATTGATAATTTAGCCTCAAAAAAAGTGCTTGACAAATGTGGTTTTAAATTAATTAAAACAGAAGATAACGGCTATCCAAAAGCAAGTTTAAATAAAAAATATACTTCTTGCTATTATGAATTAAATAAAATTGATTGGCTATCTCAATTGGATTCAGGAATAAACTGGATCCCTAATCATTTACAAGAAGGGCAATTTGGTAAATGGCTTGAAAATGCAAGAGATTGGTCAATTACCCGAAATCGTTTTTGGGGTTGCCCAGTTCCAGTATGGAAAAGCAGTGATAAAAAATATCCAAGACTAGATGTTTATGGAAGTCTTGCAGAAATAGAAAAAGATTTTGGTATAAAAATTGACAATCTTCATCGCCCTTATATTGATGATCTTTCCCGATTAAACCCTGACGACCCTCGTTGCGATAAAAATCATCCCGAACATCAATATTGTTCAAAAATGATAAGAGTTACCGATGTTCTTGATTGTTGGTTTGAGAGCGGTTCAATGCCTTTTGCACAAATGCATTATCCATTTGAAAATAAAGAAAAATTTGAAAAAAACTTCCCCGCAGATTTTATAACTGAATATTTAGCTCAAACCCGTGGGTGGTTTTATACCCTAATGGTTCTATCCACTGCTTTATTTGACAAAGCACCTTTCAAAAATGTAATTTGTCATGGCACAATTCTTGATGAAAAATCACAAAAATTATCAAAAAGATTAAGAAATTATGCCGATCCGCTTGAAATTTTTGCAACTATTGGTAGTGATGCAATGAGGTTTTACTTAATATCTCAACCAGTAATGCAAGGTCAAGAATTAAGAATTGATAAAGATGGTAAAATAATTAAAGAAATGTTTCGTTTAGCAATAAAGCCTCTTATTAATAGCTTTAACTTCTTTTGCCTTTATGCTAATGCCGACAAAATAAAAGCAAACCGCCTATATAACAGCATTAATCTTGAAAACCCTCTTGATCGCTATATTTTAGCAAAAATGAAAAATGCTATAAAATTAATTGATGAGAATCTTGCTAAATATAACACAATTGAAGCTTCTCAACAATTTATTAGATTCTTTGAAACATTAAATAATTGGTACATCAGAAGAAATCGTCATCGCTTTTGGAGGTCAATAAAAGATGGAAATATTGATATTGATAAACAAAATGCTTATAATGTTCTTTACACGGTCTTAATTAATATCTGCGAAGCAGTGGCACCAATGCTACCTTTTACAACAGAATTTATTTGGAAATCACTAAATATTGATAATAATTAATTAAATATCTCAAAATTTAGCTAATATTAGCCCATTTTCTTAATAAATTATGATATATTCCAGTTAGCTCGGTAATTCCTTGCTCGCTAGCAATATTATTTTCTCTAAATTTTTGAGAAATATTGCGAATATTACTATCAATATCAAATAAAATTGACCTTTCTTCACTATTTTTTACCATCGATTCTATCCAAAAAAATGATGCTAACCTTACTCCTGATTTAACTTCATTAACTTGATGGATAGTATTGGCAGGATAAATTATCATATCGCCTGCATTAAGTTTAATTTGCTGAACTCCTAGATCACTCTTAATTACTAGCTCCCCACCTTCATAACTATTAGGATCATTTAGAAATATTGTTGCCGAAATATCGCTACGAAACCAAGTTTTTTGATGATTATCACTATTTAAAGGGCGAATCGCATTATCAATATGAGCACCATAAAACTCACCTTGACTATAGCGATTAAAAGCAGGAGGAAAGATTCTTGCTGGCAATGTTGCTGAAATAAAAATATCATTAGCTTCTAAGGTAGATATTATTTCATCACTTAAAGATTTAATAGGCGGATTATTTGGCAATAATTGTTGATTATTTTTAACCTTAAATGCTTGATGGCCAGCGGTTAAATTACCATTAAGCCAATTAGAATTTTCTAGGACTTGTTTAATTTTTGCTAATTGTTGATGATTTAATATTTGCTTAATGGTAAAAATCATAATCAAAATTTAGCATTAATATTTATCATCGCTACTCTACCTTGAGCAGGAACAACATAGGAAGAATAGATTTGATCGCTAAATTTATTATTAAATAAATTGTCAATATTAAGCTGAACTTCGAAAGCCTGCAAAGATTGATAAGATGGCTTATATTTTAACATTAAATTACTAACAACATAACCAGATGCCCGCCTTGGAATGCCAGCATTAACATCATTAGCGGTACTTGCGAATCTTTTTGATAAAGCATTTAATCCACCGCCAATTTCAAAATTTTGATTTATTTGATAATTGGTAAAAATATTAAAACTATGCAATGGCACATTAACTAGACGATGACCTATTCTCTTACTATCAAATGATTCAATTACCGCACTATTTAGTAGACTATAACTACTATTGATTTTTAAATTATTGGTAATATTTCCTGTAATTTGAGCCTGAACACCATCGACTCTTTGCTTTCCAACCACCACATAAACATTACTACTATTTCTTTCTCTTGCATTATCTTTTTCAATTCGAAATAGTGAAAAAGCAGTATTTAAACTCTTTTTTAACCACGACCATTTACCGCCCACTTCATAGATTTTATTTTTTTCAACCGCACTATTAGCAAGACTAACAGAACTGCTATCAGTTAGAGCAATTTGATCCGCAGCAGGATTAAAAGAAGTTCCGTGATTAAAATAATAACTAGAATTATCATTTAATTTATAAAGTAATGCAAAATTATAATTAACCGCATTATCGCTTCTGGAAAGCTTTTGCGAAGCTGGAATAGATTGATTTTGAGTTGATTTTAAGTTATCAAAACGAATTGCACTAGTTAAATTAAGCTTTTTAGTTAACTCAATAATATCAATAGCATATAAAGAAGCGGTATCAATATTTGCTTTTAAGGAAAAGCGAGTAGTTTTATTGCCAGTAAAAATATCATTATTATTTGGATTTACTAGGCTAGTTGCAGTAACTCCACTATAATCATAACGAGTTGGAGTGGAAGATTCTCTTGAAATTAAAGCACCAGAAATCAATTGATTGTCAAAATTAGCAATTTTAAATTTAGATGAAACATCAAATTGATTAGCGGAAATTTCTTCAATACTATTTACTGCAATCATATTGCGACTAACATTTATATTGCTAAGCGGTGTTGTTAAAGCAATTGAATTGTCAATAGAGGGGTAAGTGGCCCTTATATCCCTACTATAACGACCATAGCGAGTCTGATTTTTAACATTAACAATATCATTAACATCATATTCAACCTTAACAGTAGTAAGATTAACACTAGTTTTAAGATAATCATTTTTAAAACCATAATAATTACTTTGCATAATATTTGCTGGACTAGCTCCAAACCAAGGAGTTCCATAATCGGGAATATTATCTTCTTTTTGAAATAAATGACTAATAGTTAATCGCAATTCAGAATCAAGACCAAAACCAATAGTTGGTGCAATACCATATCTTCTATTTTTAACTTCATTTCTTCTGGCAAATGAATTTTGATTAGCCATTACATTAAGGCGGAATGCTGAACCGCTAATCTTAGATATTTTTTTATTAATATCAACAGTGGAACGATAAGTGTTATTACTGCCAGAAATAAGGCTTATTTTATTTTTATCACCAAGAAATGCTTCTTTGCTATTTTGCTCAATAACACCACCAGCAGAACCTCTACCAAAAGCAATTGACGAAGGACCTTGAATAACCTCAATATTTTCAAGATTAAAAGGATCGCGATAATAACTGCCGAAATCTCTAATGCCATCAATAAAAAAATCATTTCTAGCAGAAAAGCCTCTAATAGTTAAATTATCGCCCTGCGAACTACCTTCTCCCGCTGTAACACTAATACCTGCAACATTTTTAAGACTATCTTTCATATTGGTAGCATTTTGATCATCCAATAATTGTCTTGAAATTACATTAATTGATTGAGGAGTTTCTAAAAGCGGTTTAGGTAATTGAAATATTTTTGAATCATTGACAATAAATGAATCATTTTTTTTCGAGGCAGTAACTGTAATAGTTGAGAGCTCTTTAGAGTTTTGAGTTTTTTTATTATTTTCAATTAAATTTGATGCTAGTAAATTTCCCGATAAAATTGAAGATGCAAAGCATATTTCCGCCATTAAGGCAATATTATTAAGAGATTTACCATTATTTTTTTTAAATTTTTTCATAAATTTATTGGTTAGTTTAATTTTTGATAACCAGAGATTTTAATTTTATAGCCATCAAAACCAATTACCGACTTAGGAGAGTTAGTTAATAATGTCATTTTTGAGATATTGAGATCGCTTAATATTTGGGCACCAATACCGTAATTTCTAATTTGTTGTAAATTATCAATATCATCGAGTAAGTTTATTATTGATTCAGCTGGCTGTCTAATAATTACAATAATTCCACTTTTATTTTGATTGATTTTTTGCAAAGCAAGATTCAGCATTCCACTCTTAGGATTATTTAAGTTAGTAAGGCAATCATTGATAATATTAAGATGATGCATTCTTACTAATATTGACTCCTCACTATGAGTTAAGTCTTTTAAATTTCCCTTAATTAAAGCAATATGCTCGATATTATCTATTAAACTACGATAAATTCGCATCTTAAATTCACCATATTCTTTAGTTGCAATGTCTCTCTCGGTAATTAAGGCGATTAATTTTTCATTTCTTCTTCTATATTCAATTAAATCAGCAATAGTTGCAATTTTTAAATTATGAAGCTTTGCAAATGTAATTAAATCAGGCATTCTTGCCATTGTACCATCATCATTCATGATTTCACAAATAACTCCCGCAGGGTTAAGGCCAGCTAGTTTAGCAATATCAACCGCCGCTTCTGTATGACCAGCTCTAACTAAAACTCCACCATCTTCAGCTTGTAGTGGGAAAATATGCCCCGGAGAGACAATATCAACACTACCCTTATTTTCATCAATTGCATCAGAAATTGTTTTTGCTCTATCAAAAGCCGATATTCCAGTGGTAATACCGTTTTTTGCTTCAATTGAAAGAGTAAAAGCAGTTTTGTTTTTTGATTGATTATTGACAGACATTAAGCTCAAACCAAGCTTTTTTACTCTTTCTTGAGTAAGAGCAAGGCAAATAAGCCCCCTGCCATTTATCGCCATAAAATTAATTTGTTGATGATTGCAAGCGGAAGCGGGAATTATAAGATCTCCTTCATTTTCACGATTTTCATCATCAACCAAAATAAACATTTTGCCCTTTTTTGCATCTTCAATGATTTCGGAAATGGGCGATAGTTTAAAATTCTCAGACATAATATTTATTGGGATTATTTAACGACTAGTAATAAAAGAAACATTACTCATTTGCAATTCCTGCAATAAAGATAACATTGATGCAACATTAGAAAATTCTGCCTCTTTATCAATATGCAAGTTGACAGAGATATTTTTATCATTATTTAAATTTTCTTGCAATCTTAATTTAACAACCTCAATATTTAGCGGTTGCTCATTAAAATAGTAAACTCCCTTCTTATCAATCGCTAGAGATATTTTGTGATTTTCTTCTTTTGTAAGCCCTTTTTCATTAGGTAAATTAATATTTAATGAATTATTGAGAATAGGAGCGGTAATTAGCAATATAACTAACAAAACTAACATTACATCGACCAAAGGAGTCATATTAATTTCTGCAAGCGGAGCTTGAAAATCTTCTCGTTCAAAATTATTCTGCATAAATTTATGATATTAAATTTGCGGACGATTATAAATAGTGAGCTGTTCAGCAATATGTCGTAAATTTTGAATTAACAAACGATTAAAGCGAATAAAACTATTATAGGCAAGCACAGCAGGAATAGCCGAGAATAAACCGATTGCGGTTGCAACTAGAGCTTCAGCAATTGGAGCAGATACAATATTAATGCCCGCATTACCAGAAAGGGCAATATTTTGAAGAGCATTGTGAATTCCCCAAACCGTTCCAAACAAACCAATAAAAGGTGCCGAACTACCAATGGAAGCAAGAATTGACAAGCCTTTATCAAAGTTAAAGCGAATTTCATCAAGCTTTTGAATTAAATGCATTTGCAAGATTTCTTTTTTTGTATTATAATCAAATTCAATTAATATTGGCTGTAGGTTCTTAAATTCATCAATCAATATTGCAATTGAACCATTGAAATTATTGGACCTGTAGTTATTTAGTATTTTAACTGACCAATTTTTTTGACTAAGATAATTTTTTAAAAATTTTTGATAAGATTGATATTCTGCCTTTAATTTCATTGATTTCCAAAAAATTATATACCAACTAGCAAATGACATTGCAATTAATATTAATATAACCGCTAGCGACAAGGAATCGCCGTTATTAAAAATTTTTACAATATTCATTTTAATATATTTAGATTATTTTAAATTCAATTGGAACAATAACAGTCGCAAGAGTTAGTTCGCCATTTTTTTTAGCTGGAATGAATTGCCATTTACTAACTGTAGATAAGGCAGCATTATCAAGAATAGCATAACCGCTAGAATTGGCAATTTTAACTTCCATTGCCCTTCCCTCAACTCCAACTAGAACCGACAAATAAACCTTGCCCTGAATATTGTTATTTCTAGCACTGATTGGATATATTGGCGAAGGATTATTAAGATATTGGGCATCAAAAACTGGATCGCTTGAAATATTGGCACCTTGATTAGATTCATTTGATTTAGCTATTGATTTTTGCGAAGAGATATTGGAATTGTTGCTTGCATTATCTTTAAAATTATTCGCCACCTCACCAGAATAAGGTTGAGTAGCTTTTTGAAGAGATACAGACTCTTTAATTGAATTATTATTTTTGATTTTAGTAGAATTATTTGTAGAAATTCCAGCAAAATTTAATTTCATTTTATGCAAATTAACCACTATTGGTTGCTGATAATTATCAAATAAAGCAATAAAAATTAATAAGTGAACCAATAAAGCAAAAAATAATGGCGATAGTTTTTTATTGATTAAAATTATATTACTGTAATTGATTTTAGAATTATTGATATTTAATAAATTATATAACATATGTTAAAAATTTTTTGATAATGATAATTAATATCATATTAATCAACAAGAAAATGATAGTCAATATCATTTTTAAAATTTTTTACAACTTAATTTTATTTAGAAAAGTTTTTGCTTCGGTAATAGCTTCCGCCACTCTATCTTGCGAGGTTCCTCCATAGGAATTACGGCTAGCAATTGATTTTTCAACCTCCAATATTTCAAAAACTCGATTATCAATTTGTGGATAAATTTCCTGCATCTCTTCTAAAGATAAATCGCCAAGGCTACAACCCTTAACTTCGGCAAATTTAACAATTCTACCAGTAATATGATGAGCTTCACGAAAAGGAATTTTCAGATTCTTCACCAACCAATCAGCTAAATCAGTTGCTGTTGAAAAGCCTAATTTAGACATTGAAAACATTTTTTCTTGATTAATCTGCATATCTTTTATCATTCCTATCATCACCTGTAAGCAAATTTTGATATTTTTTGAAGCATCAAATATTGGCTCTTTATCTTCCTGCATATCTTTTGAATAAGTAAGAGTTAAGCCTTTAATGGTTGTAAATAAAGAAAATAAAGCACCAAAAATTCTCCCTGTTTTACCCCTTACTAATTCGGCAGCATCAGGATTCTTTTTTTGAGGCATAATTGAACTACCAGAAGTAAAAGCATCAGAAAGAGTAATAAAATCAAAACCTTTACTGCTCCACAAGATCAACTCTTCAGAGAATCTTGATAGGTGAAGCGATATCATTGAAACATTAAATAAAAACTCTATAGCAAAATCACGATCAGAAACTCCATCCATTGAGTTTCTGCAAGGTTCATTAAAAGATAATTGCGAAGCGGTAAAATATCTATCAATTGGAAATGAAGTTCCTGCCATTGCTAAAGAGCCTAGGGGAGATTGATTCATTCTAAATCTAGATTCTAATAATCTATTAAAATCTCTTCTTATCATTTCAAAATATGCCATTAAATGATGAGAAAATAAAACTGGTTGTGCAATTTGCAAATGAGTAAAGCCCGGTATAATTATTGGCTTATCACCTAAACTAAATTCTGCCTTACCAATAATTGCCAACATTAATTCTTGTAACAAATTTGCAATATCGTCAATTTCATCTCTAACCCATAAACGAAAATCAGTTGCCACTTGATCATTTCTAGATCTTGCTGTATGAAGCTTTCCTGCTACATCTCCAATAATTTCTTTGAGACGAAACTCAATATTCATATGAATATCTTCAAGCTCTATTTTAAAAATAAATTTATTTTGCAAAATTTCTTCTTCGATTTGTTTAAGACCTTTAATAATTAAATCAGATTCCAATTGATTAATAATATTACATTTTGCAAGCATTTTACAATGAACTATCGAGGCCAAAATATCTTGGCGATAAAGTTGATAATCAAAAGAAATTGATTGATTGATTTCTTGCATTAGACTTGAAGGCTTGCTATTAAATCTTCCGCCCCACATTTGATTTGAATTATTTTGATTTTCTTGATTAGACATTTTTAACTTTAAAATTTTAAGATTATTATTATTCCCAACAAGCAATTGGAGGCATTGACATTAGAATAGCCTCAATATTACCGTTAGTCATTAAACCAAATTTTGTTCCTCTATCATAAATTAGATTAAATTCTGCATAAAGAGCCCTTTTTCTAAGCTGTTCTGCCCTTTGTTCAGCATTCCAATTTTTGTGAAAAGATCTTCTAACAATAACGGGAAATATCTCCAAAAATGCTCTACCCACATTCTGAACAAAATTAAAATCAGCCTCAAAATTATTATTATTCAAATAATCAAAAAATATACCTCCAACTCCTCTTGCCACATTGCGATGCTTGATAAAAAAATATTCATCACACTGCTTTTTAAATTGAGGGTAATAATTTGGAACTAAAGGAGACCTAAAATGAGCAACAAGGGAAATTCCACTCGCCCAAAACCTAGGACTATTTGCAGTTCCGGGTATTTGTTTGCAAAATTCAGGCGAAAATTCACCATAAACTTCGGAAAAATTAACCCCAACCTTTTCAAAAACATTACCCTTCATTATTGACATTTCACCACCACCAAAATCTTCTTCCATTTTCAAGGAATTAGATTCTTTATTTTCTTGGCTTCTTTGCCATTTTTTAAATTGAAATTTAATAGGAGAATTGCTATCGACAAAAATTTGATTGGAAAATTTTTGATGATTTAATAAATATTCTTCTTCGATTTTTTCAAATTCTTGACAAATATTTAATTGTAAAGCTCTAAACCATTTAGAAGCTAATGATTGTGAGTAATTATCCACTGAAAAAATTATTTTAGTTAATTTGCGAAAGCTATAAAATAGCTAAAAATCAACTTGTAAAGCAAATTACAATAAATGCAAGATTTTTATCAAAAAATATTGACTAATATTTTATTATATTTATTAATACTAATTAATATTATTTTGATTTTCTTGATTAGACATTTTTAACTTTAAAATTTTAAGATTATTATTATTCCCACCAACCAATTGGAGG
>JAJTDS010000013.1 GCA_021298605.1 Rickettsiales bacterium | reverse complement strand
ATTTGTAAAAGTTATTGACTTACACCGCCCGCTGACCCCACTTGATGTTAGCCAAATAATCGATAAGGCATTAGAAAGGGAAAGCGACGAAGATGTTTTAATTTACTGTTCTGGCACTCAAGGTGATCTAGAAATTACTGGAATTGTTAATCAGCATAATAAAATCAGGCAAGGAACCAATAGAATCATCATTACCAATATTCAAAAAGATGGAATTATTGAGTTCAAATCAGCTGAATTTGAAATTGAAATCAAGAAAAATAGCAATATGGCTGAAATTGAAATTAAAAATTATCTTTCTCATCAAATCTTACAAAAAATGAATATAGATAGAACTTTATTTGATACTCAAATTACAGATTGGAGAAGTCAAATTGACTATATTTTAATTGACACCAATTACAATGGCGAAATTTTTACAACTCATTTTAGCGATGTTCCGAAGCGAAAAAAAGATTTAATAAACGGCAAATACAAACTTGAAACAAAAGGCAAAATTGCAATAAAAATTGTTGATATGCTTGGCGAAGAAAATTTATTTATTGACTAAAAAAGCTTTTTGTTGCTATTTTGTGTTAAGAATATAGTTGGCAATGCTTAATTTTTTAATAAGGTGGAATAATTTTAATAATTTTTTAAAAATGGACAAAAAAATTTTATTTCTAGGATGTGGCAAGATGGGCTCAATATTGCTTTCTAGGTTAGTTGAAGATGCTAAATTTAAGGCTCAACAAATTGCGATTGTAAAAAATAATCTTGATAAAGAAATTTTTACCAATAAAAAAAACTGGTATGAAGATTTGTTAATTGTTGATAATTGCGGAAACCTTCCCTCTAATTATTGTGCTGATATAATATTTATATGTGTTAAGCCTCAAGATGCAGTATTTGCAACTTCTAAAATGCTAAATTGCAACATAATTAGCAGTAACACAATATTTATTTCTATTCTTGCCGGTAAAACAATAAATTTTCTGGAAGAAATTTTTAAGCAATTTATTGATAATCCTAAAATTGTTAGGACGATGCCTAATTTGCCAATTCAATGTGGTAAAGGAATTTTTGCTTATAAAGTTAATCAAAATCTCCAACAAGAAGAGGTGAGTTTTTTGGAGTCAATATTTTCAAGTTTTGGAGAATTATTATTGTTAGAAGATGAAGATCTTTTCAATGTAGTTACGGCAATTTTTGGCTCTGGTCCTGCCTATATTTTTCTATTGCAAGAAATATTGGTAAATATTGCTACAAAGAATGGCATTAAAGAAGAGCAGGCTGTAAGGCTGGTTAATCATTTATTTTTTGGTAGCTCGTTAATGGTTGAAAAATATATTGCCGATGATACAAAATTGAATTTGCAATCTTTAATTGAATTAAGAGAGCAGGTAACTTCTAAAAAGGGAACCACCGAATCCGCAATTGCAATTTTAACCCACAATGATCAATTAAAAAATATTTTCATTGAGGCAGTTGATTCTGCAATTGCAAGGTCAAAATCATTATCTTCTTAATTAAAAATATGTTAGATTTTATTAAAATGAATGCATCGGGCAATGATTTTATTGTTGTTGATGCGAGAAGCCTTGATATTTCAATTAATAGTGAGCAGATTGCTTTTTTTTCTAAAAGGCAAAATATCGGTTGCGACCAGTTTATTATTATTCGTAAACCAGATTTAGCATTAGGTAAATTGGCAATTAATAGAGATTTGCTGTTAAAGAATGATATTATTATTTTTATGGAAATATATAATGCTGATGGCTCGGAGGCTAGAGCTTGTGGCAATGCCACTCGTGCAGTTGCTGGCTTGCTATTTGAGGAAACCAAAAAAGATGTTTTTTCAATTGCAACAATTGCAGGAATTATTAAATGTAACCTTAGAGATAATAAAAAAATTGCCATTGAATTAGCGATTCCAACCTTTACTAATGTTGATATACCGCTAGTTAAAAGTTTTGATAATGAAATAATTGATTCCCAGAATATTAATTTATTCGGACATAAATTTTATGCTTTATCGGTTGGAAACCCTCATCTAGTAACTTTCATTGATTATAAAATTGATGATGAGGAGTTTTTTAGAATTTCTCCGTTAATTGAAAATCATCAATATTTTCCGCAAAAAATCAATGTAGAATTTGCAAAAATTATTGATGATCAAAATATTGAGGTAAGGGTATGGGAAAGGGGTTGCGGTGAAACTCTTGCTTGTGGTAGTGGTGCTTGTGCGGTAGCAATTTCGGCGATTAAACATAATTTGGTTGCTAAAAAATCTTTATTTTTGCATTTTAAGGGTGGCGATATTGAAGTTTCTTGGGATAATCTTGCAAAAAATGCCCCTGTAATAATGGTTGGCGATTATCACAAAATATTTTATGGAAAAATTATTATTTGATATTAATTCTTTTTAATTTTATTAATTGTCGGATGGTTTCAAATAATATTACCAACAAGGCTAAGAAAAAAATAATTGCTATTGAGCCAACTAATCGTTGATTAAAAATTATTTGCATTGCTTCCTGAATTTTTAATTCTCCAATAATTTGATTGTGATTAATTTTTTCTTGTAATTGGTTGGCAAGAGCAAAAAAGCTTATTTTACTGTTCTCGGAAAAGGTTTTTTGCCAGATGGTGCTTGAAATGGTAATGATTAGCAAGATTAAAGGTAGGGCAGTAATCAAGAAATAGGGTTTTTTGTGCTTTTTAGCAATGATAGTTGTTGCAAGTGCCAAGGCAATTACTGCTAATATTTGATTAGAAATGCCAAATAATGGCCATAATATATTGATTCCACCATTTGGATCAACAACTCCTAAATATAAGAAATATCCCCAGCAACTAACAATTATAAGGCTAGTAAATATTGTGGATAGATGATTTATTAATTGTGATTTTTTCGCATTTGGGTGTTTATTATTTAGTCCTAATTTTTTATTGATATTAGCTAGCAGGTCTTGAAGCATAAATCTTGCTACCCTAGTTCCTGCATCGAGAGTGGTAAGAATAAAAATTGCTTCAAACATAATTGCAAAATGATACCAAATAGCAGTGATATTAGGGCTACTTCCTCCAAAGCCTTTGCTAAAAATATTTGCCATACCTACAGCTAAAGATGGAGCCCCGCCCGTTCTATCAAATAAAGAATTTTCACCCATTGTTTTGGCAAGATTGTCCATTTCTTCGCTTGATACTGCAAAGCCCCAGCTATTAATTGTATTGATGGCATTGTTTATATCATTACCAAAGCTTGCTAATGGCGAATTAATTGCGAAGTAAACTCCCGGCTCAAGAATCGAGGCACAAATTACCGCCATTATTGCCACCATTGATTCAATTATCATACTGCCATAACCGATCATTCTAATATCTTTTTCATTGCTAATAATTTTTGAAGTTGTCCCCGATGCTACTAGGCTATGAAATCCAGAAATAGCTCCGCAAGCAATAGTGATAAATAAAAATGGAAAGATTTTGCCACTAAAAATTGGTCCATTGCCATCAATAAATTTTGTAATTGCAGGCATTTCTAAATGAGGTTGAAAAATTAATAATGCTAAAGCCAGTAAAATTAAGGTACCAATTTTTAGAAACGAGGAAAGATAATCTCTTGGAGCCAGTAATAGCCATATTGGCATTGCCGAGGCAAAAAAACCATAAATAATGATTGAAATTGCTAAAAATTTGCCATTATGGTCAAAAATTTGTGCTAAAGCAGGGTTTTCATTGATCCATTTTCCGCCAATGGTTGCTAATAAAAATAATATTATCCCTATAATGCTTGCTTCTAAAACCTTTGCTGGTCTTAGATAAAACATATAAAGCCCTATAAACATTGCAATTGGAATAGTTGCTCCTACGGTGAATGTTCCCCAAGGGCTATGTATCAATGCCTTAACTACAATTAGCCCTAACACGGCAATTAAAATAATAATAATTGAAAGGGTGGTGAAAAGAGCGACAAAGCCAGCTAAAGGGCTAATTTCGTCTTTTATCATTTGTCCAAGGCTTTTGCCATTTCTTCTGACTGAGGCAAATAATATTATCATATCTTGAACTGCTCCACCAATTACCGCACCAATAACTATCCATAAAATGCTTGGCAAATATCCAAATTGAGAAGCGAGAGTTGGTCCAATTAATGGTCCAGGGCCAGCGATTGCAGCAAAATGGTGCCCAAAAACTATCCAGCGATTAGTGGGAACAAAATCATTGCCATCATTGATTTTAACTGCAGGAGTAGGTTTTTTGCTGTCTAATCCTAATATTTTTAATGCGATCCATTTACTATAGAAGCGATAAAATATTGCATAAATTGATGCACTACAAATAATTATCCATATTGAGGAGATATTTTCCCCTTTTTTTAAAGCTATCATTCCTATTAGAAAGGTGGTGAATAATGAGGCTATAAATAAGGTTAAATTTATATTTGGTCTGCGAATTATTTTTTGCATAATCTACTAAGAGTTATTGGCTTCTTTGTTGTTATTGTGGTTGCTTATTCCATAATATTCAATATAGCTTTTATCTGTAATTCTAAGGTCAATTAATTTGATTTCGCTGAAATAATTGGTAGTGCTATAAATTTCTAATAATCTTTGCCAAGCATTGTTGATGTTGCTTTCTGGTAATTTTACCAAAACTCCATTATCAAATCTTATATCCCATCTTCTATTGCCTATCCAAGTTGCAGAATATATTTTTGCCCCTAATTCTGGATTACTAACAAAGATATTAAACAGGGAATCAATATTCTCATAGGCTTTATCACCAGAAATTATAATCATTGAATCAAAACTTTCTTCTTGATTATCGATTTTTATCATATGTCCAGTTTTATCGGCAATATATTTTTGCTTATCATCTTGCCAAATAACAAATGGCTGATATTCGGTTATTTTAACTTCAAGAATATTTGCTAAATTCCGTCTAACTTCAACTGAATTTATCCAAGGAGAATATTTTTTTATATTTTCAATGATCGCATTAATTGGTGATTTTAAATTGGAGTGAAAATTATTGCTTGGTGTTGAATTTTGTTTGACATAATCATCAATAGTGGTTTTTACTACCGCTATTAATTCTTCGCCACTGGTTCTTTGATTGCCAGTAATTTTTAATTCCAGATTTTTCCAGTTAAGTAAATTGGTGTTTTTATCAAACTTATTAATTACAACCTTTTCAATTTTATAAATTATGTTGGGGAAAAACTTATAGCTTATAAAGGTTGAAATTACTAGAGCTAGAAAAGAAAATAGGATAATTTTTGATATTGTTGGTTTTATCTTGTGATTCCAGTAGTTTCTTATTTTTCTAATGAAGATGCTTTCAGTTAGCCTTTTATTGATTATTGAAGTTAATTTATCTGACCTTTTTCTCTCTTTTGGCATTAGAAAATATTGATAATTTGCTTAGATTTAATTATATTGTGCATTTTCTAATAAAAACTTAACAATTTCATCAAAAGATATGTTGTAATATTTAGCTATTTTTGGCACTAATGAAGTTGGAGTAAGGCCTGGTAAGGTGTTGATTTCAAGGAGATAAAACTTATTATTGCCATTATCTTTATTGTTGAGAATGAAGTCAATGCGAGCAAGACCTCTGCATTTTGTTGCTTCGTAGCATTTTTCTGCAATTGCCAATATTTCGAGATATTTTTCTCCCGATATTTCGGCTGGCATAATATATTCAGTCATTCCTGCTGTATATTTGCATTCATAATCGTAAAATAAATGTTTTGGTTTAATTTCAATTGCTCCTAAAGCGATTGATTTTTTGCTTAAAAATTCTACTTTCAGATCTTCAATGCTTATATTGGTTGATGGTGAATATTTTTGGCGAATTTGACAAAATGCAGTAAATAATTTTTTTGAAAATTCATTATCGAGTTCAGCTATATCAAATACTGCCACTTGAATTTCTTGTCCAGCAATATATTTTTCAACCAACATTTCATCGCCAAATTGCCATTGATAATTTTCGAGGTCAAAATCTTGATTTTCGAGAATAATTTCTACTCCAACACTTGAGCCTTCATTGATAGGCTTGATGACAAATGGCTTGCCAAGAGAATATAATTTTTCTTGATTAAGTTGGTTTTGATTTTTTTTTATGATGCAATATTCGGCGGTTTCTACTCCACTATCATTGCAAATTTTGCGGGTTAATATTTTATCCATACACACTGCACAGGCTTCAACACCAGAATGAGTATATTTTATTTCAAGTAAATCGAGTAAGGCTTGCATTCTTCCATCTTCTCCAAAAGTGCCATGCATAGCATTAAAAACAATATCTGGCTTAATGTTTTGCAGTGTTGTAAAAATATTTTTATCAACATCTACTTTAATGCTATTATAGCCCATTTTAATTAAGCTATTGTGAACTCCTTCTCCCGAGGCAAGAGAAACCTCTCTTTCTTTGTTCCAACCACCAAGTAAAGTGGCTATTTTGTGGTTTTTATTTATCATTTTTAATAAAGATTATTGCGATATTTTTAAAATTAATCATTTTGTTATTTAGGAATTTTTTAAGCAATTTTATGTGGTTGGCTTTTTATCCGATTCTTCTTCTGAAATTGAAGCTCCTTTAGCAATATCTTCTTTTAGTTTTTTATTGGCATTAAGCTCTTCAATAACATAAGCACAAAGATCTTCAAAGGGAACATTAGTATCTTCGGATATTTTTTGCAATTTTGCAAAGGAATCCATGATTTCACTTGGAACGGATCCCCCCTTTTCGCTTGAAAGCCATTTATTTTGAAAAGCTAGTGGATGTGAGCCTTTAGCCGGGCTTCCAACATAGAGCACCACTGGATAAACTGCCCCGTTATTAAATTGACAATTGGCAGTAAATTTTTTAACCATATTAAAAATTTAAAATTATTTTGTTGAATGAAGATTTAATAAACGCATTATTGAAAATAATCTAAAAATTCTCAACATTTTTTTTATTTTATTTTTAAATAAAAAAATATAGATTTAATTTATTGCCTAAATCTTTTTAAACAAGAAAAAGCACTTGAAAATAAATGATTTTAGTTTTTAATTAAGTTGTAAATATGTAAGTTTTAAAGTAAATTTCAATAAATTGCGGTCGTGGCGGAATTGGTATACGCGCAACGTTGAGGTCGTTGTGGGGTAAAACCCGTGGAAGTTCAAATCTTCTCGACCGCACCAGATATTTGTTATAGTTAAAATATTATTTCTAGATTGATTATATACGGCAAAATCAACATCAAGCCATCTTAAAACCATAAATAACTAGCATTAATTTTTATATTTAATAAATAATCATTTTATTAAATATTGCCCTTGTTTTTATTTAAAGAAATCTTAAATATTTAAGCTCTATTTATTCGTGATTAATAATTGAAAAATTCAAATTTAAATTAAAATGAGTCAAATCAAGCAAAGTAAAAACGATTCTGAATTTTTGCAAACTATAATTTACAATCAGCAATCTTCTCCCTTATTTTCCAACAGCCCTATTGAAGCAAACTTTTTAGCATTGCCTTTGCGAGATTTAGTGATATTTCCTAAAACTACTAATGCTGTTTTGATTGGTCGCCATAATTCAGTTGCAACTGTTGAAAAAGCCAAGGAAAGTAATTTGCCAATTGTTGTCGTTGCTCAAATTGATGCTGAAAATAACGATTTTAACGATGAATCTTTATATCATCACGGAACATTGTGTAATATAGTTGAATCAATAAAAACTTCCGATGGCAATATTAAGGCTATAATTCGTGGTTTGGCAAGAGTAAAAATTGATAAATTTTCTGCTCAAGAAAATCTATTAACATGCAAAGCTTCAATAATTCAAGATGTTGAAGAGGGCAAATCTAGCCCAAGCAGAATTGGGTTGATTAAAAGCTGTATTGAAAATTTTATTCATTATGCCGAAATAGATAAAAAAATAAATAGAGAGCGAATATCCTTAATTGCAAAAACTGAAAATGGCCATCATCTAGCCTATATTGTAGCAACGACAATTAATTTTTCAGTTATTAATAAGCAAGAAATTCTTGCAATTTCTGATATTGACGAAAAATTATATAAAATTATTGAGTTATTAAAAACAGAGATAGAAATAGTTAAAACTGAAGATAGAATTAATCGAAAAATTCAAGAAAAAGTTGCTAAAAATCATCGCGAATTTTATCTCAACGAACAGCTAAAAAATATTAAAAAAGAACTTGGACAAGAAGAAAATAACGAAATAGAAGATCTTAAAAAGAAAATTATTAAGGCAAAAATGCCAAAAGAAGTTAAGATTAAGGCGGATTCAGAATTATTAAAGCTTGAGAAAATGAACCCTTTTTCTTCAGAATCTGGAATTGTAAGAAGCTACTTAGAGTGGTTGGTAAGCTTACCTTGGTCTGAAAAATCAAAATTTTCTAATGATATAAAGCAAGCAAAAGATGTTCTTGATTATCATCATTTTGGGCTTGAAAAGGTTAAAGAAAGAATCGTTGAGTTTATTGCGGTGCAAATGAAAACAAAAAATTCTAACGATTCTCGTAGTCCAATCTTATGTTTAGTTGGGGCTCCCGGGGTTGGTAAAACATCTCTTGCAAAATCTGTTGCCGAAGCATTGGGGAAAAAATACATCAAAATATCTCTTGGTGGAGTAAGAGATGAATCTGAAATAAGAGGTCATCGTCGAACCTATATAGGAGCAATGCCGGGTAAGATAATTCAATCAATGAAAAGGGCAAAAACTATTAATCCTTTAATTTTGCTTGATGAGATTGATAAAATGTCGTTTGATTTTCGTGGAGACCCTGCTTCTGCAATGCTAGAAGTTCTTGACCCTGAGCAAAATAAGAGTTTTTCTGATCATTATTTGGAAGTTGAATATGATCTATCAAGGGTTATGTTTGTTGCAACGGCTAATAATATTAGCAATATTCCAGCACCTCTAAAAGACAGAATGGAGATAATTAATCTTTCTGGCTATACTGAAAATGAAAAGCTTCATATTGCAAAGAATCATTTGATTAAACAGCAAATTAAAGAAAATGGCTTAAAAGAATCTGAATTTAAGATCAATGACGAAGCCTTGCTAGATTTGATCCGCAAATATACTTTTGAAGCGGGGGTAAGAAATTTAAACCGAGAACTTGCCAATCTTGCAAGAAAAGCGGTTAAAGAAATTATTTTTGACAAAGATAAGGTGATTAAAATAAACAAAAAGAATCTTGCTGAATATGCAGGCTCTGCCAAATATTCATTTGGAGTTGCAAAAATTGAAGATGTTGTTGGTGTTAGTACTGGGCTTGCATATACTACCTATGGCGGAGATTTGCTCGATATAGAAGCTCTTAAATTTGAAGGAAGCGGTAAAATACAAATTACTGGAAAATTAGGAGATGTTATGAAAGAATCTGCACAGGCAGCATTGAGTTATGCTCGTTCAATTGGGAGCGAGTTAAAAATTGATGCAAAAAAATTCAAGGCATTTGATTTTCATATTCATGTGCCAGAGGGAGCTACTCCTAAAGATGGTCCTTCGGCGGGTGTTGCACTTTGTGTTTCTTTGGTTTCGGCAATCACAAATATTAAAGTTCGCAAGGATATTGCAATGACAGGAGAAATAACTCTTAGTGGCAAAATACTAGCAATTGGTGGTTTAAAAGAAAAATTATTGGCGGCATTAAGAGGTGGTATAAAAACAGTTTTAATTCCCGATGAAAATAAAAAAGATTTAAAAGAAATGCCCAAAGAAGTATTAGATAAATTAAAAATTATGCCAATTAGTCATATAAGACAGGCTCTCGATGAATGTTTGATCGTTAAGGATCTTAGAAATAATAAAAATACTTGATAATTTACTTTTATTCTTAATAATCCTTTAATTTTACTATGAGGCAAATTCATATTATTGCTGGACCAAACGGAGCTGGAAAAAGTTCCTTTGCTAGAGTAAGCTTATTACCACAATTTCTTAGGAGTAACGAATTTGTTAATGCTGATGAAATAGCTAAAATAATTGCTTCAGAATATCCTTTAACCGTTTCTGCAAAAGCAGGTCGTTTAATGCTTAAAAGAATGAAATATCTGGTTGAGGAGGGGTTGGATTTTGCTTTTGAAACAACCTTATCAGCAAGAAGTTATTTAAAATTTATTGAACAGGCTAAGTTTAGTCAATATAAGATTAATTTAATATTTCTAGCTCTCGATAATATTGAGTTGGCTAAAAATAGAGTTGCAACCAGAGTCAGTAAGGGTGGGCATAATGTAGAAGATATAATAGTTTCTCGAAGATTTAAAAGAGGTATTATTAACTTGAAAGATTATTTAAAAATTGTAGATACTGCATTAATATATGAAGCTAGCGGTCTAGAATTGATTGAAATTGCTAAAAAAATTGACAATAAAATATTAATAACCAATTCAAAATTATGGGAGCAAATAAATGCTGAATGAAGACTTAATAAGAAAAGCGGAAGCTGGAATGAAAGAAAGCAACAAGATATTGATTCAAGAACTAGTTGCTGATTTAGAACAGAAAGGCATTTTTCCTGCAATTGCAATTAATGGCAAAGTTAGTAGTTTAAAAATTTTTGATGCAGAGTTAAAAAAATTTGAAAAAATTCTTGATGATAATGGTTTAAGTAAAGAAAATTTTTGCCTTATGATTGACTCAAATATTGAAAACTCAATGTCAAGCAAAGATATTAAAAAATATGTATTCATTGTTGATAAAAAAACAGGTAAAACTAAAAAATACCCCCTTAAAACTTGGGAATCTTCTATTACAAGCGATATAAGCAAGAAAAAGTTTTTTTACGATTAAATATTAACTCAATAATTAATAATATAAATAAATTATTATTGAGTGTTTTAAATTTTAGCATTTCTTAATAATTGAATTGCGATACCGATAACAACTAATTTCACTCCTTAATTTGGAGCTTTATTTATAAATAAATATGAAAAACGAACATAATATTATTGTTGCAACTATTTTATCTGCGATTGTTTTACTGGGTTGGTCTTGGTTTTATGAAAAGCCAAAAGCCGAGAGAATAGCTAAACAAAAGGCTTTTATGCAATCTCAAAATTCTCAAATTGTTAATTCGGTCTCAAATTCAGTTTCTGGCAATAAAAAATCGCAGAATATTGATTCTGCAATCAAAACCTTACCTTCTTCTGTCAATCTTCAAGATAATCTATTAATTCAAGATAGAGAGGAGCAAATTGCAAAAACCGCTCAAGATAGAGTGTTTATTGATAATGGTTCGGTTAAAGGTTCTATTTATCTTAAAGGGGCAAGATTTGACGATTTAACATTATCTCAACATTTTACCGATTTAACCAAGAAAGATCCGGTAGTTTTGTTTGCTCCAAACAACAGTAAAGAACGATATTTTGCTGATTTTGGTTGGGTAGCAAATCAGCATGAAGGTCAAAATATTGATATGCCAAACTCTGAAACATTGTGGGTGGCTAATCGCAAAAGGCTTGAAATTAATAAGCCTGTAACATTAAGTTGGAAGAACCTTCAAAATATTGAGTTTGTTATTAAGATTGAAATTGACAAAGATTACTTAATTTCCTTAACTCAACAAATTAATAATAATTCAGATAAGGCAATTAGGGTCTCCAGCTATGGCAGAATAAATCGAGCCCTAGGAAAGATTGATAAATCGAACTATATTCTTCATGAAGGTCCTATTGTTGAATTAGATGGAAGAATAACCGAAACTTCCTATGAAAAACTTGTTAAAATCAAAAAACAAGCTTTTCAAAATTCAGTAGAAAAAGAAGAATCAAATATTTGGCTAGGTTTTAGTGATAAATATTGGCTTAGTGCTGTTATTCCGGCCAATAAAACCTCTTATCAAATTGATTTTAAACAGCAAGATTTAAATAATTTAAAAAATTTTGTGGTGCAATTTCTGTCCGATGAATTTGTTGTTGATGCTAAAAGTAGCAATGTTTCTAAGCAACATTTATTTGCAGGAGCAAAAAATGTAAAGCTTCTTGATTATTATGCGAACAAACTTTCTTTGAAATTATTTGACCGTGCAATTGATTTTGGTTGGTTCTATTTTTTAACTAAACCTTTCTTTTTTGTTGTTGATTTTTTATATAAAATTCTTCAAAACTTTGGATTAGCTATTCTCGTAATGACTATCTTAGTTAAATTGGCTTTATTTCCAATGGCGAATAAATCTTTTTCAGCAATTGCAAAAATGAAAAAGTTGCAACCAAAAATTGAAAAGTTGCGAGAAAAATATGGTAGCGATAAAATTCAATTAAATAAAGAATTGATGGAGCTTTATAAAAGAGAGAAGGTTAATCCTGCTGCTGGTTGTTTGCCAATAGTAATTCAGATTCCCGTATTCTTTGCTCTTTATAAGGTTTTGTTTGTGACTATTGATATGAGGCATGCCCCATTTTATGGTTGGATAAAAGATCTTTCTGTATCTGACCCTACTTCAATTTTTAATTTATTTGGCTTACTGCCTTTTCCTTCTTTTATCAATATTGGTATATGGCCAATTTTAATGGGGGTAACGATGATTATACAGCAAAAACTTAACCCAACAACCACCGACCCAATTCAGGCAAAAATATTTAAACTAATGCCTTATGTCTTAACTGTAGTATTGGCTAATTTTCCTGCGGGATTGGTTATATATTGGACTTGGAGCAATATATTATCAATTTTACAGCAATGGTTAATTGTTAAAAAGCATCGTTAATTTTTGGCAATGATAAATTTTATTCATTTAAAAAATTTTAATCAATTAAGCAAGTTTTTATTTCTTGTTTTTTCGCCAATTTTAATATTATTGATTTACCTAACCGGAGTTGCAATTATTGATTCGCCAGTTGATTATCAACAGGGAAATGCAGTAAAAATTATGTATATTCATGTCCCTTCCGCTTGGATGTCAATGCTAATTTATATTTTTTTAGCAATTTTTAATTTATCTGCTTTTATTTTTCGCAATCCATTTTTTTATATAATATCAAGATCTATTGCGATTATTGGTGCAAGCTTTACTGCAATTACCCTAATTACTGGTTCGATATGGGGTAAGCCAATTTGGGGAACTTACTGGGCTTGGGATGCTCGTCTTACCTCGATGTTAATTCTGTTTTTTTTATATCTTAGCTATATAATTTTAGTCAACTCTTTTGTTGATCGCGATAAAGGCGATAAAATATCTGCAATTATTGCTATCGTTGGTTTTGTTAATATTCCATTTATAAAGTTTTCAGTTGAATATTGGAACTCTCTACATCAACCTGCCAGTATAATTAGAAGCAAGGGGATAGCAATACATTCTTCAATGTTAGAGCCATTATTATTAAGTTTTGCAACTTTTTTAATATTATCTGTTTTGCTTTCTTTAATTAGAATAAAAACTTTAATTAATATCAATAAAATCTATCGTAAACTTAAAATAAACTAGTTATGACCTATGTTGTTACTGATAATTGTGTAATGTGTAAATATACAGATTGTGTTACAGTTTGTCCTGTTGACTGTTTTTATGAGGGTGAAAATATGTTGGTTATTGACCCTGAAGGCTGTATTGATTGTGGAGTTTGTGTTCCAGAATGTCCAGCGGAGGCTATATTTCCTGAGTCTGCTAATTTAATTGAATGGATAGAGATTAACCGCAAATATGCCAAAGAATGGCCAGTAATCACAAAAAGAAAAGATCCGATGCCGGAAGCAAAAGATTTTGATGGTTTAAAAGATAAATTTAAAAAATTTTTTAATAATAAATAGTTATAAATATGGCAGGACATTCGCAATTTGCTAATATCAAGCATCGCAAAGGTGCTCAAGATGCTAAAAAAGCAAAAATATTTACCAAGATATTAAGAGAAATAACCGTATCCGCAAAATCTGGACAGCCAGACCCTAATTTTAATCCTCGCTTGAGAAATGCAATTATTGAGGCTAGAAATCATAATCTGCCAAAAGATAGGGTGGAGGCAGCAATTAAAAAAGTTATTGCTGGTAATGATGGCGATAATTTTGAAGAAATTCGTTATGAAGGTTACGGAATTGGTGGAGTTGCAGTAATAGTTGAGGCTTTAACCGATAATCGCAATCGCACTGCTAGCGAAGTAAGAAGTATTTTTACTAAAAATGGCGGAGTCCTTGGTGAAACTGGTTCCGTAGGTTTTTTATTTGAAAGGATAGGGGTAATAAAATTTATTAGAGGCAATATTTCTAATGATAATTTTTTTGAGTTAGCAATTGATGCTGGTGCAAGCGATGTTTTTAGTGATGAAGATTTGCATATTGCAATTACTGAGCCAGATAATTTTATAAATAGTCGTGATATTTTAACAGAAAAGCTCGGCGATCCAGTTTCTGCAAAGCTTGATTGGCAAGCAAAAAATACCATTGAGCTCGATCATGAAAAATCTCAAACTATTATTAAGATGATAGATGCTCTTGAAGATTGCGACGATGTTCAAAATGTTACCGCTAATTATGTGGTGATTGATAATAATTAGCGGTTGCAATTTATTAAAACTTATTTTTTTAATCTTTTAAAGCCAGATTCTAAATCTTCTTTTAAATCTTCAATATCTTCCAATCCGATATTGATTCTTATGCAGGTTTTGTCGCCAAATTTCCAATTGGTAGCGGTTCTAATTTTAGAGGCATCAAAAGGCAAGATTAAAGATTCATAACCGCCCCAAGAATATCCCATTCCATAAAGATGAAGCTTATCAAGCATTCTAGCTAAAGATTCGTTAGAATATTTTTTATTAAGAATGATTGAGAATAGACCTGCGGCACCAGTGAAATCTCGTTTCCAGAGGCTGTAATTGGAGTCTGATTCAAGGGCAGGGTATAAAACTTTTTCAACATCATCTCTTTCTTCAAGCCATTTAGCGATTGCAAGGGCAGATTTGAAGCAATGATTCATTCTTAATTTTACTGTTCTTAAGCCTCTTTGTACCATATAAGAGGAGAAAGGAGCTGCGGTAACTGCCATATAGCGAAATGCTTCATACATTACTCTAAAATGCTTCTCCTGAATAGTGATTGCTCCCATCATTATATCGGAATGACCGTTAATATATTTAGTCAGTGCCATAACTGAAACATCAACCCCGTAATCGAGAGGTTTAAAATAAATTCCACTTGCCCAAGAATTGTCAAGAATAGTGACAATGTTATGTTTTTTAGCAATTTTACAAATAGCAGGTATATCTTGAATCTCGAAACTTAGAGATCCAGGGCTTTCCATAAAAATAACTTTTGTATTTTTCTTGATAAGTTTTTTTATATCTTCGCCAATTGCAGGGTCATAGTAGGTTGTTTCTACTCCCAGTTTTTTTAGAAATTTATCTGCAAAGCTACGAGTTGGAGAGTAAGTATTGTCAACTACTAGCATATGATCGCCTTGCTTTAAAAATGCAACCAGTGCAGTGTTGATGGCGGCAGCACCTGAAGAAGTAACGAATGTGTTATAGCCATTCTCTATTTCTGCTATTGCTTGCTCGAGAGCGAAGTTAGTTTGAGTTCCGTATCTTCCGTATTTTAATTCATAAGGCTCAACCAGATCATTATTTGAATAACCTCTTTCAGCATAGAGTAGATCTTTTAAGGTAGGAAAAACAATAGTGGAGCTTTGGTAAATTGGAGGATTAACCATCCAACCCTGTTGTTTAGGGTTTCTGCCCGCATGAATAATCTTGGTTGATTCTTGATATTTTTTGTCCATAAAATTTTATAATTTTGTAAATTAATAATTAAAAGCTAAGATTAGATTGATTTAGCTATTTTTTTTGTCACTTGAAATAGTTAACCATCTGCTTCTGGCTCTTGTTCTTCTGGCATCAATTCTTCCTCTAATTTGTTTAGATCTTTCTTGCATTGCAATTTTTTGACGCCAAATATTTTTATTAGGTGAATTATTTAATTTTGATATTTCTAGGTCAAGATTTTCTTTGTTTTTCTTTTTGTTTCTTTCTATAGCTCTTTGTCTGGCATTGCTAATCGCTATTTCGCGGTTGCGATCATGGAGCCTTTTGTGATGCATAATTATATTATCAACAAACCATCTTTTTTTTTGATTCGTTCTTCTGCGATTTAATCTTCTGCTTATTCCTGCATTTCTACCGCTTCGAACATAGCTATACATAGTATGAGCTAAAGCATGCATTCCAATTTCTTGCACTAGAGTAGGGTGGGAGGCTACAAAGCTATATGCTTTTAAGTTGACAAGGCTTGATGCTGTAGGAAGAGTTAGATAGAGCACAAAATTATTTAATCTTAAAAACTAATTTATTGATATTGTTTAAACAGAGTAAGTAAATATTTATTTACAATTTAATATCTTGTTGATAAAAGATTTCAATTAATTAATCTTTGATTCTTGTAGATATTATAAGATTAACATTTCCATAATCAAGATTTTTGTGATAAGTTTTTTTTGTAAAAGCCAAAATTAAACCAAAACAAATAGACATTGCGATCATTGAAGAGCCTCCATAGCTTATAAATGGCAGTGTCATGCCTTTAGTAGGAAATAATTTAAGACTTACTGCAATATTGATTGCAAGTTGCATTGCAAATTGAAATATTAATCCAGACATTGCTAGATAAATAAAACGATCATTCTCTAGGCGAATTTTGTTGATAATTCTCGTGATTAAATAAAGAAAAATAAATATTAATAAAATGCAAGAAATTATGCCATATTCTTCACCGATAACCGCAAATATGAAATCGGTATGAGCATCTGGGATGTAGTTTTTTACCACTCCATTCCCAGGACCTTTTCCAAATAGACCGCCATTTATAAAGCCATCAATTGATCTTTCTGCTTGATAATTTTTTCCTGATTCAGAGCTTATAAAACTTGTTAATCTTTCTCTGACATGAGGAAAAGTTATATAAGCAATTATTGCACCAATTAGTGATAATATGGCTAGAATTATGATTAGAAATAGCCATATCCCATCAAGAAAAATTTGCAACAGCCAAAGAATTGTAAAAGAAAAAGACATTCCAATATCGGGTTGAATCGCTATTAATGATACTAGCATAAAAAACAAGCCAAAAGAGAGGGTGTATCTTTTTAGCATCCCTAAATTATTGAATTTATCAAGCAATATTGCATTTGCCATTACAAAGAATGTTTTAGCTAATTCTGATGGTTGCAAGGTAAGGCCCATTAAAGTTATCCATCTTTTTGAGCCCTTTGCAGAAGAGCCAAATAAAAATACACTGATTAGCAGAATAAATGCGGTTGTTATACCAATATAACTAAATTTTTTTATTTGATTATATTCAAGGGAGGATATGATTGCGATTAGTGAAATTCCAATTACAGTAAATATAAATTGTTTTTTTATGAAATAAAATTTATCAACTTCAATTCTTTTTGCGATTGCAGTACTAGAGCTTACTGTCATTATGAATCCAAACAAGATTAGCCCCACAACTAATAATAGATTTATTTTGTCAATATCTATCCACCATCTTCTAATGTTGGCAAGTTTTTCTCTGTCAAATATTTGATTTGTTAAATTTTGCATCTTAAATTAAAAAATATTAGAATTTTTTAAATTGTCCATCAATTGAGGCTCCATCTTCTACAGTTAAATTTTGATAAGATATTTCTCCAAATATCTCTGCTTTACTGAAAATATTTAGATTTTTTGCTTTGATGTTTCCGGTAAACTTGCCTCTGATATTGATTTCATTGGCGGATATTTCTCCTTCTACTTTTCCGTTTTCGCGAATGGAAATGCAATTTCCAATGATATTTCCTTTTATATGTCCTTCAATTTCAATCGTTCCCGTTGAATTGATTGTTCCCTGTATGTTTAAATTGCTTGCGATTATTGAAGGCAGTGTTTTAAAAGAATTAATGATTTCAAATTTTTTAATAAACCGATTTTCTTTTTTTGGGCTTTTAATAACAGATGTATATTCCTGAATATCTTTTGAATTTTCTGTTTTGTTATTTGTCATTTTAGAGATTATTTTGATTTTTTAATATTTCGCCTGCTTCTAAAAATTTTTTAGGGTCTAATGGGGTATTTTTATATCTAACTTCATAATGAAGATGCTCTCCAGTGCTTCTACCGGTGCTTCCTTGATGTGCTATTATTTGCCCTTTTTCAACTACATCTCCTTCATTTACTAATGTTTGCGATAAATGTCCGTAGCGAGTAGTTATGCCAAATCCATGATCTATTACAATTGCATTACCATAATCGCTAAATCTTCCTGCGAGAGTTACTTTTCCTTTGGCGGGACTAATAACTTTTTCATTATTCTTGCCAACAAAATCAAGACCTTGGTGAGATGCTCTGGAGCCAGTTATTGGATCAACCCTTGTTCCAAAGGTGCTTGATATATAGTAGTTTTTCATTGGTCTTGCAAAAGGAAGGTTCTTGACCATTTTTTCTAATGCTAGGAGCTTTTCAACTTTGTTTTTAAAATTCTCTTTTTCTATTTCTAGAGCCTTAGAAATTTTATCTTGATCGAATCGAGAAAAAGGATTCTTCGCTAATATTAAGGGACCACCCTGTTTTTTAATAAGATCATTAGGATTATTGAGGGAGATTTCAACTATTTCATTTTTGTAATCAGAAGTTGCTTTTTTAGATATTCCGGGGATATTTTTAAGATTGAGTCCTGTTGCTTTTATTGCTTGTTCAATTTTGTTTGATTTTGCAGATATTAGATTTTCTATTTTTTCTGCTTTTTTATTGACTTCAGCAATTTCTTTTAGGGAGCCTTCTTCCTTGCTGTTGGCGATTTTATTTAAAATATCAAAAATTTTTATTGTGCTAGATTTTTCAATATTATCAATTGGTTGATTGTTGTTAGTTAAATATTTATCTAATTTATCGAGCTTTTCATTCAAATTGTTAAACTCGGTTTTAAAGTAATAATTTACAGCTTTCAAACTTTCTATTTCTCTGTTTTTGTCTAAAATTATTGAATTTGATTTTATTGAGCGATCAATAAAATCTCCAAAGAACAAAAAGATAAAACATGCTAAGCTTAGTAAAAAAATTTGTAGGGTAGTTGAGATATTTATGGTGGTAATGTTTTTTTTGCCCAATAGAACAAAAGTTTTTGTCCCAAATAATTTTTTCCAAATAATGGAGGTTTTATGATAAAAAGACTGGGTAGCAAAATAAATTAATTTTAGAAGGATAGCGAAATATTGATTTTTCATAATCTTATTTATTTATTGATTTATAATAAATATTTATAAAGAACTATTTGTTGATTAGTCTTGTATAAATTTGATAAATGCAATAGAATTAATATTATAACAAAATAATCAAATTGCGATTATTTCAGTAAGTGGATAAACTTAAATTTATTTATTTAATTAAAATGAACTACTTGAATTAAATAAATTGGTTTATAAATTTTATTAATCTTAATTTGTCATTAAGATTAATAATAAAGCAGCTTGTGAATTTCTCTTGCTTTCTAAAAAATTAATTCTAATTTGATTTACTTTTAACTGGAAATATTATTTCAAATTTAATCTTTTAAGTCAAGGAATTATTTTTCTAATGTTTTTTAAGTGGTACAATGTCTTGAAATATAAGGCTTCTGTCTCAAAAAATAATTTTACTAGCAATTAATTTATTTAATAATTTATGTCTAAAAATACTGTAAAAAAAGAAAAGCAAGAAGTTATTGGTCATCCTAAACAGCATTTAGTTAATGTTAAAATGACTGACGGTTCTCAATTTCAAATTATGACTAGTTGGGGGAAAGAAGGGGATACTCTTACTCTTGATATGGATCCTAAAAACCATCCAGCTTGGCAAACTAACGGTCAAAGCTTTATTAATGCCAATGATGAAAGAGTTTCTAAATTTAATGCTAAATTTGGCGATTTTAAAATTTAATTACTTAATTTGTTTGATAATTCTAAGCTAGAAATAGTTTCATTTTCTGGCTGGGGCAAAAATACAACTCCCTAGAAACTATTTTTGCAAGTAATTCTTTTAATGAAATCAATAAAAAACTTACTATAGCAAGTGTTGATTATAGTAAGTTTTTTAGTTTTGAAGATTTACTAAAAAATATTAATTATCTAGTTCCATCCCTGAAATCTACAAATATAATGATTGGATGGAGTCTTGGTGGTCAGATTATTCTTCGTTTAGTAGCGAAAAAGATTTTTAATCCTTCTTTAATTATTCTAATTTCTCCGCCTTTCCAAATGGTTAAGCAGTGTTTGGAAGTTTCGATTTTTAATAATCAATTAAAAAGCGAAATTATAACTAAGCAAAATAGTCAAAATTTACCTAGAATTGGCGCTGGGATGTCGGTTGATAAATTTACAAGATTCTATTATAATTTTTGTTTATCTCCATCAAAAACTTTGCAAGAATTTTCGATATTAACTTCAATGAACGATATTAATAAATTTGAAATGATTAGCAATCTTGATTTAACCAATCATCAAAATTGGCAATTTTGGCTTGCTGAATTGGCAAGATTTTCTTGCTTCGAGATTGATTTTACAAAAATGCCTAGAATATTGTTTTTTCAAGGTTTAGGTGATATGGTGGTTCATTATAGTCAGGCTCAAATTTTCCAGAAACTATGCCCAAATTTTTATTTAGAATTAATAAAAAACTGCGGTCATGCCCCCCATATTAGCAATTTAAAATTGGTAAGAGATAAAATCCTAACGGAAATTAAATTACTTTATAATACTAAATAATATATTAATTGATAT
>JAJTDS010000047.1 GCA_021298605.1 Rickettsiales bacterium | reverse complement strand
ATTAAATGGCTCAAGAAGCTTGAAAATATTGAGTCTATGCATTTAATGTTGCAAAAGGAAGTTGCTCAAAGAATTGAGGCAAAAGTAAATCATAAGCATTACGGTAGGCTTTCGGTTATTTCTAATTTGTTTTGTAAAACTAAAATTATTTTTGAGGTTCCGCCTACAATTTTTATACCCCCTCCTAAAGTTGTTTCGGCAATTATCGAATTAGTACCTTATCATAAAATAATGACAGATTTTAATTTTGATATTTTTGAGAAAATTGTTGCTTCCGCTTTTAATCAAAGAAGAAAAATGATAAGATCATCTTTGAAACCAATATTTAATAATGTTGATGAAGTTTTAGGAAAATTAAATATAGATTCATCCCTTAGAGCGGAAAACATAACGATTGAGCAGTTTATAAAAATTTCCCAATATTTTTTGTAATCCTAAATTATTAACTTCTAGAGCTATCTTTAATAGTATTTTATATTTTTTTTAAATAATCGATTGACTTAATTAAAATATTGTTTATTTAAATTTCGGTTGTTTCTTTATTTACAGAAATTAAAAAATAAAAAGCCAAATTTATGAATCTTAATTATTTAAATAACGAATTAGCGCAGAGCTTTATTTTGCATTTTGGTGAAATGGGCAGTAATTGGGGAATTAATCGCACAATAGGTCAGGTATATGGCCTGCTTTATATTTCTAATAAACCACTAAATGCTGAACAAATTTGCGATGCCCTTAATTTTTCTCGTTCTAATGTTAGTGTTGCAATTAAGGAATTGCAAGCTTGGAAGTTGGTTAAAATGAATCATCAGCCAAATGACAGAAGAGATTATTTTTCTGCCTTAGATGATGATATTGAAATCATCCGCAACCTTATTGAGCAAAAACACAAAAGAGAAGTAGAGCCCACCCTTACAATGTTGCGAGGTTTAATTTTGAAAAATACCAATAGCGAAGAAGAGGTTGAATTTCAAGAAAAAATTAAAAAAATGTGCAATTTGATAGAGGGTATGACCGATTGGTATCAAACTATACAAAAAATTGAAAATCAACAATTAATTAAATTGATTAAAATGAGTGGTAAAATCTTAAAATTTAAAAATTTTCTTAATAACAACATTCTAACTAAAAAATAACAATGAAAATAACCAATAAAACATCTTTAAAAATCATTGCAATTATCGCAATTCTATCTTTTTTTAACTATAAGCAAGAAGCATTAGCCTGTAGTTGCGGTTGTAATGTTTTTAATGTTGGCACTCAATCTTTATTTCCAAATTCAGAAGGTAATCTTGTTTTTACTGAATATAATTATTCTAATCAAAAAACTCCTTGGCATAATAATTATAAGGCTTCTGGAAATAATATTCATCATCTGCAAATCAAAACTCAATCAGTTAATGTTGGTTTTCAAAAAAGTTTTAATCGTAGTTGGACACTGCAAACAAAAGTTCCTTTTGTTGAAAGATTGCTTGTTAACAAGGTTCATAATCATATGGGTGGTTCTGAAGGTGCTGAAAGAATCAAGCATAGTGCGGTTGGTGATATAAAATTAATTGCAACCTATACAGGAATTAATCAAGATATGTCTAGTGGCATTAATTTTGGAGTAAAATTGCCAACCGGTAGTAATGATTATTCTAAGTTCGGCTCTTCTGCTCAAATTGGCACTGGTAGCACCGATATAATATTAGGAGCCTACAAAATATTGCATTTAGAGCAAAATCCTAATTTAAAATTATTTTCACAATTTAACTTTCAACGAAGCATTACAACCAGCAACAAATATCGCCCCGGAGATGAGCTAACCGTTGCATCTGGATTTGGCTACACAATTAATAATTCTAAAATTAATCTTCCTAAAATTAGCCCTATTCTACAAATTACTGGAATAAAAAAGAATACAGATAGTCAATCAAATGGAGATTCTCAAAATACTGGCTATAGTCAAGTTTTTATCTCTCCTGCTATTGAAGTTAATTTTGCCAATATGAAAGCCTATTTTGATATTCAAATGCCGATTTATCGCTATGTAAATGGTAATCAATTAGTTGCTAATAATTTATATCGCACAATAATTGGCTATAATTTTTAGAAATGAAAAAATTAATTTTAATTTTATTGCTTAATCTGGTTATTCTTGGATCTTATTCATTTGTTGCAATGGCAATTGCTCCAGAATCAAGGCTTGTTAATCAAGCTCAAGAGGAAAGGGCGATGAAATTATTCCTGAAAATTCGTTGTCTTACTTGTCAGGGGCAGGTTATTGAAAATTCAGATAGTGATTTTGCTCGCCAAATTCGCTATTTTGTGAGAAAAGAAATAGAATTAGGTTCTAGCGATGAAGAAATAACCGCAAAGTTAATTCAAAATTTTGGAACTGATATTGTTGCGGATGGAAATATAAAAAATAATCTTTTTTTATGGTTGATACCACTAGTTTTTTCAATAGTTTTGCTAATATTTTTAAATAAAAAGCAAATAATTTTATTTTCCAAAAAAAACAATCCCATTTAAATTAAATGATTAAAAGCACTTTAATTTATTTGGTTATTTTTTCAATATTGTCAATATAGCTTCTTAATGCTTTTGGAATTGTAACTGAACCATCTGCATTTTGATAATTTTCTAAAATCGCAACAATTGTTCTTCCAACCGCAAGAGCTGAACCATTTAAAGTGTGAACAAAGTAATTTTTTTGAGAATTTTTATCTTTATATTTTGCTCCTATTCTTCTTGCCTGAAAATCTCCGCAATTGGAACAGCTTGATATTTCGCGATATTTATTTTGCGAAGGTAGCCAAACTTCAAGATCAAATGTTTTTTGTGATGCAAAGCCTGTATCTCCGCTACAAAGAGCAATTTTTCTAAAAGGTAATTCTAATCTTTTTAATATTTCGCAGGCGATATTTGTCATTCTTTCATGCTCTTCCCTTGATTTTTCAGGATCTGTAATTGAAACTAGTTCAACTTTTTTAAATTGGTGTTGCCTTATCATTCCCTTGGTATCCCTTCCTGCTGAACCGGCTTCTCTTCTAAAGCAGGGAGTATATGCCACAAATCTTAGAGGTAAATTTTCTTGAGGAAGAATTTTTTTGGCAACTAAATTAACAAGAGAAACTTCTGCAGTTGGAATAAGCCAATAATCATCGTTAGTTTTAAATGCATCTTCGGCAAATTTTGGCAATTGTCCTGCTCCAACCATAGAGCTAGATTTTACAAGATTGGGAGGAGAGACTTCTAAGTAGCCATATTCATTAGCAATATCTAGCATAAAATTACTTAGGGCTCTTTCAATTTTAGCAAGCATTCCTGTTAATGTTGAGAATCTTGCCCCTGATATTAATGTTGATTGCTCGAAATCAAGCATTTCTAAACCCTCACCAATTATGTCGTGAGAGTTAACCGCGAAATCAAATTCTGGAATCTTGCCAAAAACTTCAACAATTTCATTTTCATTTTCATCTTTGCCAATTTTTACTTCTTCATCTAATAGATTAGGGATAGTTAATAATAATGCTTCTAATTCATTATTTTCATTAATTGATTTTTCAATATTGCTCAATTCTTGATTGATTGATATTGATTTTTTTAGTAGTGACGAGGTATCTTTTTGTTGTTTTTTATATTCTGCGATTTCTTTGGCGAGATTATTTCTTATGGCTTGTAATTCTTGTATTTTTGTCATTTTGGCTCGATTTTTAATATCTAAATCGATAATTTGTGAAGCCTTGATATTATTGCCACGACTCTGCATTGCGAAGTCAAATTTTTCAGGATTTTCTCTAATAAATTTTATATCTAGCATAATTTTTGATTTTTATTGAAGGTAAATATTATATTATTTTGTTAAGAATTTCTTCGTCAATTACATTTTTGATAACGGATTTATTGACCCTTGCAAGCTCGCCAACTGCAAGCCTTTCTAGGTTGAAAGGCCCAAATCCAACTCTAATTAAGCGATTAACTTGCAAGCCAAGATGCTCCATTACTTTACGAATTTCTCGGTTTTTTCCTTCTTCAATTGAAATTTCTAGCCAAGAATTTGATTCTTTTTCAATCTCTATTTTTACCTTGATTCCACGATAACGAATGCCATCAATAGTTATTCCATTGGCAAGTTTTGCTAATCTCTCATGATTTAATTTGCCAAAAACCCTAGCACGGTATTTTCTTACCCAGCCAGTCTTTGGCAATTCAAGATATCTAGCTAGATCGCCATTATTGGTTAATAATAACAAGCCTTCAGTGTTGTAATCAAGTCTTCCAATACTAATTAAGCGAGAATTATTTTTTGGTAGAATTTCAAAAACAGTAGTTCTGCCTTGAGGATCTTTATGAGTGGTAATAATTTCTTTTGGTTTGTGGAATAGCCATAATTCAACTTCTTTATTGTTATTGATTAATTTATTATCAATTTTAACTGAGTGGTCGGTTATTATTGTTGCGGGAGTATCGATTATTACTCCATTAACTTTAACTCTTCCTTCGGCAATCAATTGCTCTGCCTCGCGACGAGAGCAATATCCAGAATGGGCAATATATTTAGCAATTCTTATTCCTGATAATGATGAACTTTTTTTATTGTTTGGCTTTTTATTTTGTAGGTTTGGATTGGTTATTTCTTCTGTCATTTTGTTTGTTAGGTATGTGTTATATTAAAATTTTTTTTAGCATTTTTTCTTGTTTTATTTCAATAAAAGATTTTTTTCTTAATTCATTGAGAAATGTTTTTGCTGATATTTTGAGTTTTTTATTACCAATATCTAATTTTGCTTGAATTTCCTCTTTTTCAGGAATTTTAATTTCTATTTTTTTATCTTTTAATTTAAAAATATAGTAGGCATCATTTAATTTAATTGGTTCAGAGTATTGATTCTTTTGCAATTTATTGATTATATTATAAATTTTAGCATCGATATCATAAATTGTTACCCAGCCAATTAGTTCTTCATTTTCAATTGATTGAGAGAATTGTTTGCTTAATTCTTCAAAATTTACCCCCATTTTTAATTGATTGAATAGTTTATTTGCAATTTCGCCAGATTCATTTGCTTCATTTTGGTTGTATTTTTGGTTAGATATTGCGATTTGGGCGATAAGAAATTTTTCAATTCTGGTTGAGGTCTTGTTTTGTTCCAAAAATTCAATGATCTCGGCATCATTTATTTTGATATTATTTCTCAAATATTGATTAATGATTTTATTCCACAATAACTCTGCCTCAATTTGTTTTATGTAGCTTAGTAAAGAAAGGTTATTTTCTTTAAATATAATTTTTAGTTGATCGGGGTTTTTCTTTTCTTTTAGAGCTATTAATTCTAAAGCTTCTTCTATTTCTTGTGGCGAAATATTAATTTTTAGATTTTTAGCGGTTTGTCTTATTAGTTCTTCGTCAATCATTTTTTCGATTATTTGATTGATGAAGATAGATTTTTCGTAATTCGAAACGATTTTTAATTTAGCAAAATATTTTGCAATAAAATATCTAGAAGTTATGTCATATTTTGTTATTGCATAATCGTTAACTTTTGCAATAATAAAATTTTCATTTTCAACCGTTTTTTGCTCTTTTGTTTTTAATTCCGCAAAGCTAACTATTGGGATAATAAAGAATATTGTTGCAAGAAATATTGATGTTTTATTTTTATATGTTTTAGAAGCTTTTTTAAGCAACATTACTGAGTGCCTTTATTGTTTTTATTGCTATCTTTCTTTTTATTTAAAGGTTTGTTGTTTTTTTTCTCATTTTTATTGATTATTCTTTCTATGTCTCTTTTGTTGTTTTTGTTATTAATGGTTGGAATGATTATTTTGCCATTTTGAATAGTTTTTTGATAAACCGCTAAAGACCTAATTGCATCAAGAGCTCTTGCTAATTGATAATCAGAATTATATAATTCTAGGTTTTCATCATTAATGCTGTAATTGTCGTTATTTTGTTCTTTTGATGTTTCCTTTATTTCATTTTCTATCATTTCTTTTAGAGATTCATTTTCAATATGACCTTTTAAATCAGCTTCTGAACTTCTTTCGTTGTTTTTGTTTTTCTCGATTTTTGCATCACTTACTTGAATGTCTGGGGTAATACCAAAGGCTTGAATAGAGCGATTATTTGGAGTATAATATAATGCGGTGGTTAATTGCAATGCACCTTTGCCATTATTGAGTTGAGAAACAGTTTGAACAGAGCCTTTACCAAATGATTTTTCGCCTATTATAATTGCTCTTTTATTGTCTTGTAGGGCTCCTGCAAGAATTTCTGATGCTGATGCACTGCCTTCATTAATTAAAACCGCAATCGGAAGGTTTGGTAAGATAGTTTGATTTTCTTGATCTTTGTAGATTTTTTCACTTTCAGTGGATCTGCCTTTAATTGAGACAACGGTTTGATCTTTATCAAGAAATAATTCGCCAATTTTTACCGATTGATCTAGCAATCCGCCAGGATTGTTTCTTAAATCAATGATTAAGCCAGCTAATTTATTTTCTCCAATTTGATTTTTTAGCTTTTTGAGTTCGCTTAGTAACCCTGTAAATGCTTGTTCGGAGAAAGTAATGATTTTTACATAAGCTACATTACCAAGTTTTGCTGATTTTACAGCTTTGACTTTAATGATTTGTCTAGTTATTTTTTTAGTAATAGGAGCTTTTTCACCTCGACGAAGAATTGTTAAGGAGACTGAGGTTCCAGGTTTTCCTCTAAGTTTGCTGATAACATCTTGAATAGACATTCCTATTACAGTTTTGCCGTCGATTTTTGAGATATAATCACCAGATTTTAGACCTTCTTTGAAAGCAGGAGTATCTTCGATTGCGGATATAATTTTTATTAACGGCATCTCTGAAGTTAGCTCGATTCCAAGCCCGCCAAACTCTCCTCTAGTTTGCACTTGCATCTCTTTAAATGAATCTTGATTTAAATATGCAGAATGAGGGTCGAGGGAAGATAGTAGACCAGAAATTGCTAGTTCGGCGATTTGTTTTTCACTTTTTGATTCAACATAATTTTCTTTGACATTTTTAAACACCTCTTCAATTAGCTCTGAGTTATTATCTGTTGCTATTTCTTTATTATCAGGAAGTTTTTTAATTGTTGAAAGCTCTTTTTTTGTAGTTTGAGATATTGAAATTGCAGAATAAAGAGCAATTATAGATGTTGTGGCAATTGTTGCAAAAATTGAAAGTTGTTTTGTTTTTTTGTTTTTTAAGTTCATTAATTTGAAAGGATGATTTTGTGATTTTTTGTATTTTTGATGATTTTATTGTTTTGTTTAAATATCTATTCCATATTCTTCTTTTAATTTAGCAGTAACTGATTCTGGAGGGTTTTCTCCATATGCTGAATATAGTACTCTTCCATAATCGTCAAGGTTTATCATATCTGTTTTCATGGCTTTTAAAAACATTTGAACTTTTAGGCGGTCAACTAAAACATAATACCAAGCTTCTCTACCGCGATCATTGCCGTGAACAAGGTAGATTAAATCTGCCATTGCTCTTTTTTTAGGGTCGATATTGCTAATTTTTTGATTATTAGAGTTGCCAGAGCTTACTAATTGTTGAGTAGAGTTGACAGGAGTCTTCTTCGCGAATCTTTCTGCGAAAGATTTTTTTTGATTTGGGTCAATATTGTCTTCTTTATTCATAAGTCATTTAAAATTAATTAAAAGGTTTTTTAAGATGTTATAGTGTTTTCAGTGTTTTCCAATGTATTTATCATCCACCATTGATTGACAGGAATTCTTGGTCCACACGGGCTTTTTGATGCACCTTTATTAGTAATAATACTGTTTGCAACACAAGGGCTTTTTATATCAACCGCTTTTTTAGAGCAAGAATTTGCTAATGTTATTAAAAAAATTGCAATTAAAATATTCTTAAA
>JAJTDS010000002.1 GCA_021298605.1 Rickettsiales bacterium | reverse complement strand
TATATCAATTTTATCAGCATTATCTTGTTGTGTTTTAGAACTAATTGAACCCTTTGCCAAAGCCTTCCGAAGGGTAGCTTTATTTTTATTAATATCTTCATTAGTAATTGATGTAAATGTTACTTGCTTATTAAAAAGAATAATATCGGTAGGGCTTGATAAATCTATATCATCAGCTTTAGATATAGTAACAGATTCCTCAACAGGAGAACCTTTTTCGCCCGAACCAATGAGAGTTGAAACTTTCTCACTCTCAAAATCAACCTCGCGAATAGCATGATTATTGGTATCCGCAATATATAAGCGATTATCGTGATAAAGAACAGATTGAGGATTGTTAAATTTTGCCAATTCAAAATTTCCGTCTTCAAAACCTGAAATATTAGAGCCTATTTTAACTATCATTTCACCCGTCAAAGAACTAACAACAATATTATTATCAAAACTATTGGCAATAATAACTGCTGGAATATTTCTTGATTTATAATTAAGAGTAGGAGCGAAAACAATTTTAGTAGGAAAATTTAGCACATTACGATTATCGTTAAAATTTTCTAAAAAACTAGATATTTCACTTCTTTCAATATTGTTTTTATTGCTATTTATTATCTGCTTTATTGCCTTTTTAAGCTTTATTTGGCTTGAATCCTGCAATTCTCGATCATTAGAATTTTTACCCATCTTTTCATAATCAACTATACTGCCATTATTATCAATTAGAATGGCATTTGGAAATTTAGTAACTTTAAAGTAATTAGCAACTTCTTCTTGATAGTCAATAATGATAGGATTGTATATTTTGTTATGATTTATATTGATAGAAATGTCATTTTTTAGCTTACCGTAACTTGATTTTTCACTATAAACATCGATTACAAAAATTTGATTTCCGAATAAATCTTTAAGATTTTTTATCTCTTCTTCAGTAATGCTACAAAAACCACAATTTATGTTATCTGGCTTTTTAAAATGAAGCAAAATAACTCTTTTTTGTAGAGTTTTTAAATTGATTTCCTTGTTATTAAACCATAGCGAGTCAGAATTTTCTAAGTCATCATTAATGTTTTTTTCGGTCACTAAAACTTTCTTGTTAACAATATTAACAAAATTTGCTAAATCAGATTTTTTTATCGTAATATTAAACAATAAAGATGAAACTGCGGAATATAAAATTGACAATGCTAGAAATATAGCGATTATGAATATTATGAGAGAGCGATCTTTTGGAGTTAGCTTCATTGATTATTAGGTGAATTAAATTTTAAAATTAAAAGCTACCAATCTTTTAAAATTAAGGTTGATAGCTTTTAATAATTGAATTTATAATATTAAAAAAACTCCCCTTTACGAGCCTTTTTTTTACGGGTAATATTTTCTTCAATTCTTCTTTTTTTTGCTTCAGAAGGCTTTTCATAGGCTTTTCTTCTTCTTGCTTCTTTAACCAAACCATCTTTTTGAGCTTTTTTTCTGAAGGCACGAATAGCAACCTCTAGATTATTTTTACCATTGACAGTAACTTGCATTTTTTTATTTTACCTCCGCATCAGTAAACTAAGTTGAATAAATAAAAATTTATTAAAAAATTTTAAGCAGGAAATATAAAATATTTTAATTTAATAATCAAGCATCTAAAAAATATTTATTCAATATTGCTAGATATCCAACCGCCACCAAGCATCTTGGTTTTTTGATAAAAGACACAAGCCTGCCCTGGGGTAATTGCTCTGGTTGCAGATTTCATAATAACGGTTGCGGTATCATTGCTATGAATTGTTAATGTCGCGGGTTGCTCTTGATGATTAGAGCGAAGCCTTGCCATTACCGCAATTGATTGATCAATTTTTTTATCCCCCGCTAACCAATTAATATTTTTAATTGTAAATTTATGATTATTGAGATAATGTTCCTCGCCAACTAAAATTTGATTATTTTGTGGGTCAATTTTAATAACATAAAGCGGTTCAGGATATGCAATTCCTATGCCCTTTCTTTGACCTAAGGTGAAATTGATAATGCCGTTATGTTTTCCTAAAATTTTCTTGCTCTCAAAATGAATAATATCGCCACTCTTAAAAGCGGTTGGTCTTAAATTTTTAACCACCTCAGCATAATTACCATTTGGCACAAAGCAAATATCTTGAGAATCTGGCTTATTGGCAATTTCTAATCCTAGTCTCACTGCATTTTTTCTAGTTGTTTCTTTATCAACTCCACCAAGAGGAAACCTAAGAAAATCAAGCTGTTCTTGTGTTGTAGTAAATAAAAAATAGCTTTGATCTTTATTTTCGTCAAATGCTTTATGCATTTCAGCGACTCCTTGTTGATTAACAATTCTTTGAACATAATGACCAGTTGCCAAGGCATCAGCATCAAGATCTTTAGCTACTTTCATTAAATCGCGAAATTTTACCGATTGGTTACAGCGAACACAAGGGATTGGGGTTTCGCCTTTTAAATAGCTATCGGCAAAATCATCAATAACTTCTTGCTTAAATAAATTTTGATAATTTAAAACATAATGAGGAAAATTATACTTCCAAGCCACATTTTTAGCATCCATAATATCAACTCCCGCACAGCAAGCATTTTTCTTTTTTAGTGCCTCGCCCAAATCATATAATTGTAAAGTAATGCCTATAACTTGATATCCTTGCTCTTTCAATAAACAAGCAACTACCGAAGAATCAACTCCACCAGACATTGCAACTACAATCTTTGTTTCATTAATTGGCTTTTTAGTAATCATCATTTAAGTTAAATTTTAATATTAACGAATTTATTAAGAATTAAATTATTTTTATCCAAGTAAAAACTTGTAATTTTGATTAAGAATTTTATCTTTGCTTTTTTTAAATTAATATTAAAATTTAAGGTTATTTGAAATGAAATACCTATCCTACAAAACTACATATCAACAAAAACAATTAAATCTTCCTGAACTATTCATTGAAGAAGTTTCTTTGGCAGAAATTGCAAAAACAATTCCAACCCCATTTTATTGCTATTCAAAGCAAAATATTATTGATAATTTCAACGATTTCGTAACTTCTTTTGCAAAACAAGAAATTAAAGATTACAAAATCTGCTATGCAATTAAGGCAAATTGCAACCTTAATTTAGTTAAAATATTAGCTAATGCGGGGGCTGGTATTGATGCAGTTTCAGCTGGAGAAATTTTTAGAGCCATAAAAGCGGGAGTAGATCCAAAGAAAATAGTATTCGCAGGGGTCGGGAAAAGCCCTGAAGAAATAGCATTCGCCCTAAAAAGCGGGGTTGAAGAATTTTCCGTTGAATCACCTGCGGAGTTGTTAATTTTAAATCAAGTAGCAGGAATTATCGGCAAAAAAGCCAAATTTTCACTAAGAGTAAACCCTGCAATTGATGCAAAAACTCATGATAAAATTAGCACGGGCAGAAAAACCGATAAATTTGGGGTAGATATTAATCTAGCAGAAGAAATCTACCACCAAGCAAGCCATTTACCAAATCTTGAAATATTTGGAATTTCAATGCATATTGGCTCACAAATCACTAAAATTGAACCATTTGAAAAAGCATTTTCTAAATTGCGAGATTTATGTTTAAGATTAAGAAATTTAGGCTTTGCAATTCAAAACCTTGATTTTGGTGGCGGTATAGGAATTTTATATAACAATGAAAATACTCTAATAATTGATGATTATGCCAAGCTAATCAAAGAAACGACTAAAAATCTAGATGTCAATATCACCATTGCCCCCGGAAGAGCAATTATAGGCAATGCTGGGCTATTAGCAACTTCAACAATTTTAATCAAAAATGCTGGCAATAAAAATTTTGCAATTATCGATGCAGGAATGAATGATTTAATGAGGCCGGGGCTTTATGATTCTTATCACGATGCTATTTCGGTAGTTAAAAAATACGGCAATCCGCAAATATTTGACCTTGCTGGTCCAGTGTGCGAATCTACCGATATTCTTGCGAAAGAAAGAAAATTCATCAACTTAAAGCAAGGAGATATAATTGCAATATTGAGTGCTGGGGCTTATGGCTCTTCAATGTCAAATGAATATAATTCTAGACCTCTCATTCCTGAAATTTTAGTTGATAAAGATAAATTTACCATCATTAGAAGAAGGCCCAGCTTTGAAGAGATGATTCAATATGAAGTATAATCAATTTAAAATGAAAATTTTCAACGATTATATCAAAGAAATTAAAGAAATAAAAGATGAACTTGAACATAGCGGAAGAACATTCTTACAAAATCTGCTTACCAATTTTACCAATTCACATAAAATCAACATCATTCACGAATCGAAACGAGACAAACAGGGGCGAGGAGCACCAGATTTCAAGTTTTTATTTAATGACACAGAAATTGGTTATTTAGAAAATAAAAAAATTGGCGAAGATTTAGACGAAGTTTTAAAATCTGACCAAATTAGAAAATATAAAACTCTAACCGACAACCTAATTTTAACCGATTATCTACGATGGATCTGGATCTATCAAGGCGAAATAGTTAAAGATATTCGCTTATGCGAAAAATCTCTTCTCGAACAAAAAACCATTACATTAAATCAACAAAATTGCCAAGATTTAACAGCTTTAATCAATGATTTTCTATCACAAAAACCGCAAGAAATTACTAAGGCCAGCGAACTTGCTAAAATTCTTGCTAGCCCAACGAGGACAATAAAAGAAGAAATAGAAATTGAACTAGAAAGACAAATTAAAGAGAAAAATAAGCTAGAATTAGAAGGGCTTTTTGATGTTTTTAAAGAGAATATTTTTGCAAAAATAACCGTCCAAGAATTTGCCGATGCCTTCGCTCAAACCCTTACTTATTCATTATTTTTAACAAAATTAAACCTACAAAACCCCAATCAAAAACTGCTTCTAAATAATATCTCAAGCCATATTCCGCAATCTTTTGCACTGATTAAAGATATTTTAAAATTTATTCAAGTTTTAGATAAATATTCAACTTTAAAGCCCTATATTGAAAGAATCTTACACATTGTAAATCATATAAATGCTTTTGAATTAGCAAATGATTTAAAATTTACACAAGACGAAGAAAAAGACCCTTATATTTATTTCTATGAAGATTTTCTTAAGGTCTATGACCCCAAAATTCGAGTTGATGCAGGTGTTTATTATACTCCCGAGCCAGTTGTTCGCTCAATTATTAGCAATATTCACAATCTTTTAAAAACAGATTTCAATTTAGATGAGGGGCTTGCCGATAATTCAGTAAAAATTCTTGATTTTGCTTGTGGCACTGGCACTTTCTTATTTCAAATTTATAGCCAAATTCTTGGCGAACTTGCTCCAAACTCGCTAAAAAAGAGCAATCTTATCAAAAATCATATTTTAAAAAACATCTTTGGTTTTGAGTTGTTAATTCCCGCTTATTGTGTTTCGCACCTCAAGCTTTCGCAATATTTAAAAGAAAATGCCAATTATAGCCTTGATGATGACGATAGAATTAGGGTTTATCTAACTAACACCCTTGAAAATCGTGAAAAATCCCCTCAAACTGCAATGCAATGGATTATTCCAGAAATTGCTAATGAGGGTAAATCTGCCCAAGAAATTAAAGAAAATAACGATATTATCGTAATTACAGGCAATCCGCCTTATAACGGCACTTCGCAAAATAATTTTATATATATTCAAGACCTTATCAAGCCTTATTTCCCTAATGATGAAATTAAAGAGAAGCAAGTAAAATGGCTTCAAGATGATTATGTTAAATTTATTCGTTTTGCTGAAAATAAAATCACCAATGCTGGCAAAGGCATTGTTGGAATTATTACTAGCCACAGCTTTATCGATAACCCCACATTTCGGGCGATGCGACAGCATTTAATGAAAACCTTTGATAAAATCTACATTATCGACCTTCACGGCAACAGCAAAAAGAAAGAGAAATGCCAAGATGGCACCCTAGATCAAAATGTTTTTGATATTCAGCAAGGTGTGGCAATTTCTTTTTTTGTGAAAAACCCAGCCATAAAAGCAGAAGAAAGAGGCATTTACCATTTGGATATTTTTGGGAAACGGAAAAGTAAATTCGAACAAATTAGCGAAATTGACTTAACAAAAACAGCTTTTAGCAAAATCAACCCTTCTGCACCCTTTTATTTATTCATTCCGCAAAATCAGAAAGTGCGGGAAGAATATGAAAAAGGTTGGAGTTTGCGAGATGTTTTTTTGGAATCGGTGTCTGGCATAACAACCGCAGATGATAATTTTTTATTTGATTTTAAATCTGAAGATTTGCTTAAGAAGATTAATGAGAAAACAGGCGAAATTGTAGATAATAAATTTATTAAAGCAGTAAATTATCGCCCATTTGATTTAAGAAAAGTCTTTTATATAAAAACAAAAAAAGATAATCCTTATAAAAATTTACAAATTCCTCTTGGTTATAGATCTAGAGCTGATGTAATGGGTCATTTTCTCGATAAAGAAAATGTGGGGCTGGCATTTTGTCGTCAAATCAATCAAGAATTTTATCATTGCTTTATTTCTAATAAAATAATGGAATCTTGCTTTGTATCTAATAAAACTGGCGAGATTACCTCCATCGCACCCCTCTACCTCTACAAAAAAGAAGAAGTGATGGACATTACAACTGAAACAAAAGTGCCAAATTTCAAGCCCGAATTTGTTAAAATGCTTAATAGCCATTTTAATTCATTTAATAACTCCCCCCTTGAGGGCTTGTCGTTGCAAAAGCACGACTCTCGGAATAATAACTCCCCCCTTGAGGGCTTGTCGTTGCAAAAGCACGACTCTTTATCTAATAACTCCCCCCTTGAGGGGGAGTCGAACGGCTTAATGCCGTTCGGTGGGGGGTCAAAAAGACCCCTCCCCGCATCGCCAACAAGTTGGCTCTGCGACCCTCCCTCAAGGGGAGGGTAGTAATAGGGAAGCAAAGATATTATTGACCACTTCATTTACTGGCTCTGCGACCCTCCCTCAAGGGGAGGGTTATAAAGAAACCTCAATATCTTATAAAGCAGATCAACAAAATAAAATAAACAAAATTACTCCAGAAACAGTATTTGCATATATTTATGCAGTGTTGCATTCGCCCGCTTATCGCACGAAATATTTAGAGTTTTTAAAGATCGATTTTCCGAGAATTCCGTTTGATGTTGATTTAGCAAGCTTTAATCGCCTTGCAATTATCGGGCAAGAATTAATTGATACCCATTTGATGAGAAGAATTCCCACTTCAAAAATTGGCGAACCAGAATTTGAGGGGGAAGAAAATTTTATTGTTGAGAAAGTCGCCTATAATCAAGAAAATCAACGGCTTTATTTCAATAAAAGCTGTTATTTTAATAATGTTTCACTAAAAGTTTGGGAATTCAAAATTGGTGGCTATCAAGTTTTAGACAAATATTTAAAATCTCGCAAAGATTTAAGCATTTTGGAAGATTTAAACCACATTCAAAATATCATTAAAGTTTTAGAATTTACAATCATAAAGATGAATGAAATAGAGCATATTGCTAGCTTCTAAACATCTAATAACGGCACATCCAACTCCAAACTCCCCTCTAACGGCAACAAGGGGTTGAAACCCCTTACCTTCTTTTTTCTTGGGGGCTTCGGCCCCTTGCGGTAGATACATTCTCGATCATCATTAGGCCAAGGGGTTGAAGACTCCTTATTGCCGTTATTAGTAGAGCAAGAAGAATCTAGGAAAAAATAGGCTAAACTCCTCTTTGCCTATTTTATATCAGATTGTTGGTGAAAATTATATTACCTAGGGTTAACTGCGATATCTTTTTGCGATAGTGGGGCCTGTTTTTTTGGAATAGTTGTGTTTATTGGTGATTGATCTAGAGTTGCAATAGCTCTTGATTCTGTGATATTTGGCATTTTGTCAATTTCAATTTCGTTATTTCTTGTTGAGTACATTAAATTTTCTACAGGAACTTTTCTTAATTCTTTTTCCATTTGGGTGGCAAAATATTCATATAATAAACAAGCAGTTTCAGAGTGAATTACTTGAAGCATTTTTTCGGCATTTTCCTTACCTATTTCTTCTCCAGTAAAATCAAAAAATATTGAGCTATTGCAAATTGAATCTGCAATTCTTTTATTGTTTATTGCTTGTCTCTCGCAATATGGCTGATTGCTTATGATTAGAATTTTTGGATTTTTTATTTCTTCTTTTTTAATTCTTTCTTTAATAATTTCGGAAGCATCCCTTGCATTAGTTCCAGTATCTGGTCTTGATTTTCCAAAGTCTGTTTTGGAATCAATTATATTATATATTTCATAGCCAAATACTGAATTAAATATATCTTTAGCCATCATTGTTTCTGTTACTTTTCTATTTTCGTTGTCTGCATAATTTAGGTAAGTTCTACTGGAGTCGGCAATATTTCTAATTGTAAAAGGCTCTGATTTGTTGGTCTTTATATTATTTTGCTTGGCTAAATTAAGAATATATTGTTTCGCCTCTTGTTTATCTTCGTTAATTTTGTCAATTTCAATCCATAGTTCTCTTTCGCCAGTTAGTAATCTTATTTCTCCTGAATTGATAATTTCTTTGTCAATTAAATTTTTTAGATATTTTATTCTAATTTCTAGTCTATTTCTTGCCGCGCCCATAATCCAAGTTTCGGTATAATTTTTATCTTTAGGTAATATTTCATCAATCATACCTAGTTTTGCAGCATTTTTTAAATATCGATCTTTATGAATATCCATCCAATTTTGCTTTTGTATTTCATTTCTTTCTGCACCTTTTTCTCTACCAAAGGCATTTTGACTTAAATAAACTATTAAATTTTCAATCGCTTGCTTATCTAAAGTTTTATTTTTGTCAAAATTATTAAGTAATTTAGTGGCATCAAATTTATCCGGATCTTCCTGATTGGAATTTGAATTATGTAGATCTGATATTATTGTAAAAAAGGCAGAATTTATTTCGTTTTCTTCTTTATTCCATAAATTAATTTTATTGCCATCCTTATCAAACTGCATTAGAAACATGGCTTTCCAAATTTTTTCGTCTTGTAAATATCCTGCAATATACAAATTTTCTAGAAGTGCTACTTTTTTCTCTTGTGTGCTTAGACCGAAACTTTGTTCTAGAATGTTGTTGAGTTGATTTTTTGTAGTTTCCATATTTTAATGTTTAAATTTCAGTTTTTGATTTATGTAAAAAACGATAAGGCAAAAAAGATAATTTAAATTTAAGATATAAGTCCAAAATTAGGAGATGAAGGGTTTGCATATTGTCTTTTTTGCATTCTTCCAGCAAGAAAAGCTTCTCTTCCAGCCATCACTGCATTTTTCATTGCTCTTGCCATTAAAATAGGGTTTTTTGCTAATGCAATTGCACTATTCATCAAAACTCCATCACAACCAATTTCCATCGCTATAGATGCATCTGATGCGGTTCCAACTCCAGCATCAACTAAAATAGGAACTTTCGCTTGTTCAACAATAAGCTCTATATTTAACCGATTTTGAATGCCTAGCCCAGAGCCAATTGGGGCTCCAAGAGGCATAATTGCACAACAACCTATATCTTCAAGTTCTTTTGCGATTATAGGATCGTCGGAGGTGTAGACCATAACATCAAACCCTTCTTTAATTAACATTTGCGATGCTTTGATGGTTTCTACTACTTGTGGATAAAGAGTTTTTTGCTCTGATAATACTTCTAATTTAACAAGATTCCAGCCCCCAGCCATTCTTGCTAATCTAAGAGTTCTCACGGCTTCTTCAGCAGTATAGCAACCAGCAGTATTAGGCAAATAAGTGAATTTTGTTGGATCGATAAAATCTTGCAACATTGATTCATTCTTATTTTCAATATTTACTCTTCTAACTGCAACGGTTACAATTTCAGCTCCCGATTCTTCAATTGCTTGAGCGGTTTGTTGAAAGTTTTGATATTTACCGGTGCCAACCAAAAGCCGAGAGTTGAATTTTCTTCCAGCAATGATTAGTTTATCTGTTGAGGGATTTAGCATTTTTATTGGTTATTTTTACTTTTTTTTAGAAAATCAAAAATGGTGCCAATAATTGATGATTTAGAATTATTGTAATTTCCTCTTTTTTTATCAAAATTTTTATATCTATGATTCTTTTTATTGTTTCTTCGATTGTTGTTTTCTTCTCGATATTCTTCATTGTTATTGCGATGATTAGAGAATCTATCTTCTTCTGTAAATTGTTGTTCGATTTTAAGCATATTAACCTTTCCAGTGGAAACTTCCATTTCTATTTCTCTTTTTTCTTCTTCTGATAGACCTTTTCTTCTTTTAATTTCAAAGCCAGCACTGCCAATATTGTCACTAAAATGAAAGAATATATGTATTTTATAATTATTTTCAGTATTGATAATTTCTTGTCTTTTATAGTTCATCATATAAGAAATAATCTCGTTGCTAGTATATATATAAACTACCCCGACTTGATTATCAATTGAAGAATGTCTAATCGCTCTAAATATACTTACTGCTAATATTTCAACCGAACGAACATAACCGGTGCCATTGCAATTTTTACAAGGTTGAGTAATTGTTTCAAAAAAACTCGATCCTAATCTTTGTCTTGACATTTCAAGTAATCCAAAAACACTGATTCTGCCGAGTTGGATTCTCGCTCTATCATTTTGCAATTCGTCTCTAAGCATTCTTTCAACATTTCTGCGGTGTCTTTGATCGTACATATCTATGAAATCAATAACCACAAGCCCAGCTAGATCTCTTAGCTTTAATTGTCGAGCTATTTCTTTTACTGCTTCAAGGTTGGTCTTGTAGGCGGTTTCTTCTATTCCACTTTCTTTTGTTGCTCTTCCGGAGTTAACATCTATTGCAACGAGTGCCTCGGTGTTATCAATAACAATAGAGCCTCCAGAAGGAAGGAAAATTTGTTTTTCATAAAGTGCTGATATTTGCTGTTCTACCTTATATTTATTGAAAACAGGAACCCTTTCTTCGTGAAGTCTGATGTTATGATTAATATTTGGCATTGTAAGTCTAATAAAATCAACCACTTCTTCATATGATTTTTTTCCTTCAACCACAACTTCTTTTATTGATTCGTTGTAAATATCGCGAATAATTTTTTTAATTATATCATCTTCAGCATGAATAAAAGAAGGGGCTTTGGAGTTATTTGATGCTTCAAATATACTCCCCCATAATCTTGATAAATATTCGTAATCTCTTTTGATTTCTTCTGGTCTTTTACCAACCCCTGCGGTTCTAATAATAACAGATCGATCTATTGGAATTGAAAGTTCTCCAAGAATTGATTTTAATATTTTGCGATCGCGAAAATTATCAACTTTCTTTGATACTCCGCCTTTATTTGGAGTGTTTGGCATTAAAACACAATATTTTCCGGCAATTGAAATGAATGTTGTCATCGCTGCACCCTTATTGCCCCGTTCTTCTTTTGCAACTTGAACTAAAACAAGTTGTCCAGGCTTTATAACGTCTTGAATATTATATCGCTTATGAACACCATATATATTACCTCCATAAACTTCTGTTTCGTCTTCAACTGAATAAGAGCCTGTGGTTATTGATTCTTCAATCTCATCATTTTCAATATTATTTTGATTGTTGGAATTTTGTCGACGAGATTTGTCAAATTGCTTTTCAGAAAATTCTTCTTGATTGTTTGAGTCTTCATCTTCGTTTTTTTTGTTATTTTGAGCTAATTCTCTTAATTTTTGTTTGTCTATGTCGGATATTTGGTAATAGTCAGGATGTATTTCTGGAAATGGTAAAAAGCCATGTCTATTGCCATCATAATCAACAAAGGCGGCTTGTAGAGATTGTTCAACTCGCACTATTTTCGCTAGATAGATGTTGCCCTTAATTTGTTTTATTGCAATTGCTTCGCGGTCGAAATCTTGAAGAATTCCGTCTTCAAGCACTGCAACTCTGGTTTCTTCGCGATGAGCTGCATCAATTAAAATTGTTTTTTGAGTCATATGTTTTAGTTGTGATTCGAATTCTATTTTTAAAATAGACCATAATTTATTGGTCTTTAAATGGCCTGTGTTGTAAGATTTAACATTCAATAAATTTATAGAATTTATTGAAGTAATTTTTTATCTACTTACCAATTCAAGGCTTTAGCTGTTTATTATTTTTTTAATTATAAATTCATCATCTTTTTTTCTTGATCGATGTTAGTTAATTTAAGATGCCTTGAATTTATAAGCTTTCTCTGATTTATCTTTTTTGTGATTAATCAGCTCAATAAATAATTAACCAAAAAATAACCTAAAATTTAGCTTTAGGTTAAAATTCTAAAATGATATTTAACTTTAAATAAGTTTATTATCCACTATTATTTTTATTTTTTTATAGAAAGCGAGAGCCATTGAAAATACTCATTAAAGCCCCCATCAATTTTGTTGTAAGTAATTTGAGGAATTTCATAGGAGTGGTTTTTTAAAATTAACTCTTTTACCTCTTGATAAAATTTTTTTTTGGTGCTAATAGTTAGGCTTATTTCATCGTCATGCACTATTTGATTATCCCAAATATAAGAGCTATGAATTTTTGTTCTGTGTATACAGCCTGCAATTTTGCGGGTTAGTAGTTCGTCGGTTAATTTTTTTATCAATTCCATAGATTCAATAGAATCTGGATATGAAGTGCTAATAGTTATAAAACTCATTATGATAATTAATTTATTTGCCCATAGAGGGCTTGTTTTAAAGGATAAAGATAATAAAAAAAGCATTGCTTATGAAAACTCGATATCTAGTTTGCATCAAGCCTATAATTTTGGGTTTAGAAATATCGAATTTGATATTTGGTACTGTGGAAATATTGATAAACTAATATTAAAACATAACCAGCCAACAAAGCGAGAATTAAATGCTTATCTAGATTTAAGCGATAATTTTAAAAAAGCTAAGCTACCGCAATTTGCTGATTATTTGGAATTTGGCAGTAAAATGGTTTACTGGTGCGATTTTAAAAATATCGATAAAAACAATGTAAAAAATGCATTGGCAATGCTTAAGGCTGATATAGTTAAAAAAAATATTAATTTTTCAAACTTTTATTTTGCACCTTTTATTACTGAATATAAGTTGGCTGGTGAAGTTTGTCAAGATTTTCGTAAGATTTTTGGTGAAAAAATTAATTTTGTTGCAGTTTGTGAAAATTTTGAAACATACCTAGCAAAAGAATCGTTGAAAAATTTTTTAATCGACCAAAAAATCAAATTTCTTTCAATTAATCATAAATTAATTGATCGCGAGCTGTTGGATTTTTTGCCAGAGGTAGAATTTTTTGCTTGGACTGTTAATGATAAAAATAGAATTATTGAATTATCTAAAATGGGAGTAAGAAATTTCGCTACTGACGAGATATTGCCTTCTAATTTCTAAGATAACTAATGATAAAATCAATTTATGAAAATATTAAAAAACCCTAAAGTTCTTTTCCCTTTCTTTATGGCTCTATTTATGGCATTTTTTATGTCTGCAATAATGACTCTTGTTAATGTTGGTTTTGTTGATAATTTTTTTAAAATGTGGATGAAGGCTTTTATGATAGGTTTTTTGGTCGCTTTTCCAGTTGCTTTTTTTGTGGCTCCAATAGTGCAAAAAATTGTGAAAAAAATTATTGAATTATAGCTGAAATTTGTGGTTATTTGTGTAAAATATAGCCTTGATTTCTAATTGTCTGTAAATTGTAAGGTTGTTTAGATTTATCTTCGATTTTTCTTCTGATGCGATTAATCTGAACATCAATGCTTCTTGCATCTATGTCGCCAGTTGATTTTGCAATAATTTCTCTTGAAACCACTGCTCCAATATTTTTACATAAAATTGCTAATATTTTTGTTTCTGCCTCGGTTAGATAGATAAAATCTTGATTTTTCTTAAGTCGTAAATCGCTAAAATTGAAACTAAATTCTCCAAAGCAACATATTTCTTCTTTATTTTCATTACTGTTTGGCATAATGTTCCCGCCATTGATTCTTTTTAGAATGTTATTAATTCTTAATAATAATTCTTTTGGCTCAAAAGGTTTGCTAAGATAATCTTCTGCTCCCGCTTCTAGACCGGTTAATCTGTCATTGACATTTCCTCTTGCGGTAAGAATTATTATTGGTATTGTTTTTGTTTTTGGATTTTGTTTAAAATAGGAAGTTAATTCAAAGCCATTTTTCCCCGGCATCATTATATCAATAATAATTAACTGAAAAATATTATTGTTTTTTGATACTATTTCTTTTGCCAGCTCTGCATTGCTGGCTAATTCAACTATGAAGCCATTTTCTTCAAGAAATTTACCGAGTAAAATTCTTAATCTTGTGTCGTCATCTACAACTAAAATATTATTTTTCATTTTACGGATTATTGTTGATTTTTAACAATGTTATCAATATTTTGTAGTTTGGTAAGTGTTTTCTCTAAATTATCAAGTCTTAACATGCAAGGTCCATCGGAAGGTGCATTATCTGGATCTTGATGAACTTCCATAAATATTCCCGCTACTCCAACCGCAACAGATGCACTGGCCAATATTTCAACGAATTCTCTCTGTCCACCGCTAGCTCCACCAAGACCTCCAGGCTGTTGAACAGAATGAGTTGCATCGAATATTACTGGGCAACCAGTTTTTGCCATAATTGGTAAACTGCGAAAATCTGAAACTAAGTTATTATAGCCAAAACTAGTCCCTCTTTCGGTAAGCATTACTTCCTGCTTTCCAAAATGATCCATTTTTTTAACAATATTTGCAGTATCCCAAGGAGCAAGAAATTGACCTTTTTTAATATTGATAATTTTGTTAGTTTTTGCCGATGCTTCAAGAAGGTCGGTTTGTCTGCATAAAAAAGCTGGAATTTGCAATATGTCAACCGCACTTTCATTGGCAAGAATTTTACACTGTTCTTCATTGTGAATATCGGTAAGAATAGGGCATCCAATATTTTTTTTAACTTGATTAAATATTTCAATGGTTTTTTTAAGTCCTATGCCTCTTTTTCCATCTATTGAAGAGCGATTAGCTTTATCAAAAGATGATTTAAAAATAAAATTTATGCCTAATTTATTGGTGATGTAGGCAATTTTTTCTGCCATCATTAAGCTGTGATCGAGGTTTTCAACTTGACATGGGCCAGCAATTAGTGTAAATGGTAGATTGTTGGCAATGATAAATTTATTGATTTTAATTGAGCGCATTTTTAAATGATAAGTTTTTAGAAAAAAATAACTGTTAAATTTTAATTTGCTTTATTGTTAAAAGCTAATAAATTTTTTGCAATTAAATTTTTAATTTTAATTTTGTTTAATTTTAATTATGTTTTCCAAGCCTTTAAGCCTTATTTTAGTATATTTAATCACAATATTTAATCTTAGCATTGTGATGTCGCCATTTTTTGGAGCAATTGCACCATTTACCAATTTATATAATATTGATTTTGTTAATAGAAGTGTAAATATTGATAAAAGTCTGTTGGATAAGATGGTTTTTGCCATCATGTTTAATGGTTTTTTGATCAGTTTTTTTATGTTAATATACTTGTTTTTTGACTTGTTTTTAGGTTTTTCTGTGAGATATTCTCTTAAAAAGTGCAAGAGATATGAAAAAGTCAAAGATTTCGATTTTCTTACGGATATTTTTGAGCAGGTTAAATCTAAATTTAACCAACCAAATGTTAAATTATATATCAAAAACTCCAATGAAATCAATGCTTTTGCGGTTTCTTCATTGGGCTATAAGGCGATTGTTATTACAAATGGTATGGTGAATCACTATTTAAAATCTTGCAATGATCCAAAAAAGTTTTTATATGCAATGCGAAGCATTATGGGGCATGAAATGTCTCACTTAATCAACAAAGATTTTTTACCGGGTTTTCTAATTATGGCAAATCAAAGGGCGACTAACTTTGTTTTAAGAATAGTAAGTTTATTCTTTCACTATTTCGTTAGGCTGGTTTCATTAAACCCATATGGCGGTCATTTCTTGGCATTATTAATGAATAATGTTTATTCTTTAACTAATTTTATTTTAAGTTTTTTTAACAGATTTATAGTTTATAATTTATATCGCTTTCTTAATTTATGGATATCGAGATCGATTGAATATCGTTGTGATGAGCAGTCTGCAATTGCTTTTGGCGGAGATAAAATGGCGATGGCATTATCTATGCTGGGAAAGAATGGTTATTTTACACTATTCTCAACTCATCCTAACACAAAAAGCAGAATCAATAAAGTTGTGAATATTAAAATCAAAGATGAAATTATTTTGCCCAAAATCTTTGATGCTCTTTCTAATTATTTTTCAATTATGTTGTTAATGGTAATTTGCCTGTGTTTTGCCGAAGAATGCAATGTTGATTATTTGGTAAGAAATTATGGAGTAAAGATTGTTAGATATGTAAAGAATTTTATATAAATTTATAATAAAATATTACAAAATAACCAAGATTGAGATATATAAATATTTAAAATTAATGAAAATTTTTAAGATAACTATAAAAACCGCTATATTTGTTGCTACCTGGATTGCCATTGTCATTTTTGGAATTTTAATTTATTACGGTTATGATCTACCTAAGTTGCAAGAATTAGAATTGGTTATTAAAAAACCAACAATTGAGCTTAAATATAGTAACGGCAATCGCCTATTAGGTTTTGGCGAGGTTTATCGCGAACAAGTAACCTATTATCAATTGCCAAAAGATTTAGTAAATGCAGTAATAGCAACTGAAGATAGAAGATTTTTTAATCATTGGGGCTTTGATATTATTGGAATAATTAGGGCTATGTTTGTTAATCAGGCTGCCGGAAAAATAGTTCAAGGAGGAAGTACTATAACTCAGCAATTAGCAAAAATGCTATTTCTTGATCCTGAAAGAACTTTTAAAAGAAAAGTGCAGGAGGTTTTGTTGGCCTTGCAATTAGAGCAAAATTTTACCAAAGAACAGATTCTTTCTTTTTATCTTAATCATGCCTATTTTGGCTCTGGTAATTATGGAGTTGCAAATGCATCTAAGTTTTATTTTAATAAAGAGGTTGAAAAACTTAATCTTAATGATTCTGCGATGTTGGCGGGTTTGTTAAAAGCTCCTTCAAAACTATCTCCGCGAAATAATCCAAAATTAGCAAAAGAAAGAAGGGAGCAGGTTATAAGAAACTTAATTGATGAGGGTTATATAAAAAAAGACAAATTAAAATTTGTTAATAACGAAATTGAATATCAAGATGATGCCACTCAAAACCTTTATTTTGTTGATTTAATAAAAGATGAGATTGCCAAAAATTTTACTCCACAAACTAGAGAAAAAAATGTTTCAATCATTACAACTCTTGATGAGGATTTGCAAAATAATTTTATTAGAATTGTCAGTCAATTCACAAAAAAACATCAAAAGATCCTAGAAAATAAGGGTAAAAAAACAGAGCTAGCGCTGGTTGCAATTAATAAAGAAGGTGAGGTGGTTGCAATGATAGGTGGTAGAAGTTATCAGCAAAGTCAGTTTAATCGCGCATTACAGGCAAAGAGACAGGCTGGTTCGGTTTTTAAAGCCATAATTTATGCATCTGCATTTGAAAATGGTATTGATAGCAATGAAATTTTTGAAGATAAAAAAATATCAATTGGGGATTGGGAGCCAGAAAACTACAATAATCAATATCGCGGAGAAATATCTTTAAAAGATGCTTTTGCTTATTCTTCTAATTCCGTTGCTATTCAATTGGCACAAAAAATTGGCAATCTTGAAATCATTAAAATGGCAAAAAAACTTGGAATTACTAGCAAAATTAATCAAAGTGATAGCACCATTGCTCTTGGAACTGCGGAAGTTAATCTGTTGGAGCTTACTAATAGTTTTTCGATTATTAATAATGATGGCAATTCTGTTGATTTGCATTTTATTAAAGAGATTGTTGAAAATAAAATTAATGGTAAAAATAAAATTAAATCAACCTCCACTTATCAATATCTAAAACCAGAACCGCAATTGTTGCTAAATGAAAATGTGGTTGAAGAATTGCAAGATGTAATGTCTGGAGTTGTAGAATATGGAACGGCAAAAAATGCTAATATTGACAATGATTCATTTGGCAAGACTGGAACTAGTCAAAATTTTCGTGATGCTTGGTTTATAGGTTCATTCGAAGATTTAACCATTGGAATTTGGTTTGGTAATGACGATAATTCGCCAACTAATCATATAACGGGGGGGACTCTTCCAGCTATGCTTTTTGGTGAAATTATTGCAAGAATATAAATATTTTGCAGATTATTTTTAGTAAATAATTGCTAAAAATATGTTGACTTATAGCTTTCCAATTATAAAATTTCAAGAATTGTTGATTGCTTAACGAGTAGCTTATATTGATAAAAAACATTGGGATGTAGCCAAGTGGTAAGGCAGCGGGTTTTGGTCCCGCCATCGTGGGTTCGAATCCTTCCATCCCAACCAACTAAAACATCTTAAATCCTCCAATAAATAAAATATTTAAATAAAATATTCTGCTTTTAATTTAGTTAAAAATTATTTTTTGAAGCTAATCTTGTGTTTGTTGTTTTTTCAGAAGTTTTGCAATCCTTATATTCATTTGATGAAACTCTCTAATTTTCATGGTTGGAATTCCTGCGACCGTATCTTTTTCCTCGATATTTCTCATTACTCCGCTCATGCCAGCAATTTTAACAAAATTGCCTATTTTTAAATGTCCTGCGATAGTAGAACCACCTCCAATTTGAACAAATTGCCCTATTTCAGAACTTCCGGCAATTGCAACGCAACCAGCAATAACTGTGCCTTTTCCTATTTTTACATTATGTGCTATTTGTACCAAATTATCAATTTTAACTTGCTCATCGATAATTGTATCGTCAATTGCTCCGCGATCTATACAGCTATTTGCTCCAACAGTAACATTTTCTTTGATAATTACTGACCCAATTTGCATAATTTTATGATTAATTCCATTATTATTAACGAATCCAAAGCCGTCTTGACCAATTTTTGCTCCGTTAAATATCTCGCAATTATCACCAATTATAGAAAATGAAATTACTGCATTACAGCCAATAAAGCAGTTATCGCCAATTTCACAGCCATCAAGAATGATTGCACCAGGCATTATTTTTGAGTTATTGCCAATTTTAACATTTCTACCAATATAACAATTAGGAGCTATTTTAGCGCTATCTGCAATTTCAGCACTGCGATGTATGTTGGTAAAGCCTGCAAAATCTATATTTCTTTCTTGATAAAGATGATTAACTAGTTGTGAGTAGGCAAAGTATGGATTGCGGTTGATTATTGGAATTATATTGTTTGGTATTTTTGATAAAAATTCAGGGGATATAATGCAGAATCCAGCATTGGAATTTTGCAATTCTTTTAAATATTGTCCAGAATGAACGAAAGTTATTTCTCTTTCATTGGCATTTTTTACTGTTGCGATATCGCTAACTTCTAGGCTCTCAAATTCTTTATTAATAGTTGAGGATTCAGTAATTTGAAGAATTTTCTTTACCGTTAGAAAGTGATGCTTTTTTTCAAAGAAGCGATTTCTAACATTGTTATATAATGCATTTTTTGAATTATTCATACAAATATTTAATTTACTTATTTTTTAATTTAATGTTATGGTTTTGCTTGTTCTTGAGCCTGTTGGTTATTGTGAATATGCCTAAAATAAACCTCGGATACATACCTTCTGCCTTTGTCGCCTCTTTTTAATTGAATCACTATATCAACAACATTTTTAATATAGGATGAAATTTCTGTTGGTGTCATTCCAAGCCCAGCTTGCATTACCATCATTTTTAATTGCTCTATTGCCATTAATGGGGTATCGGCATGAAGGGTTGATATTGAGCCGGGGTGACCAGTATTTATTGCTCTTAAAAAGCTAAAAGCTTCGGCCCCTCTAAGTTCGCCTACTATAATTCTTTCTGGTCTTAATCTTAAGCATGCTTCAATGAGATCTTGAGTAGTAACTTTTGATCTACCTTGCCCGCCTTTAGATGCCAATAAATGAACTCGATTGGCATGTCCGCTTAGATCTACCTCTCTAGCATCTTCAACGGTGATTAATCTTTCCTCTTTTGGAATAGAGCGAATTACTGCATTGGTAAAAGTTGTTTTACCAGTAGAGGTTCCGCCAGAAATAATTATATTTTTTTTATATAACACTGCACGATGTAAGAAATCTTTTATTCTATTGAGGTTAAGTAGTTTTGTTAAAATTAGGTTGTTTTTATCTTCAACTGCTCCAACTGAAGTGGCATCAAACATTCCCATTTTTTCATAATCATCAAGATTCCATTGAAGAGAAGATGGTTTTCTGATCGACATAACGACACAGCCTTGTTCGCAAGCTGGCGGAAAAACTATTTGCACTCGATATCCATTTGGTAAGGTTGCGGATAAGAGAGGTTCTTCTTCGCTAAGTCTTTGCTCTGTTGATTGTGCAACTAATCTGCCAAGAGATTTTAAATGTTGTAAATCAAAGCTTGGCAGTTCTTCTCTAATCATATCCCCTTTATATTCAATCCACACCTCAAAAGGCCTGTTTATTGAAACTTCATTCACTCCATCTCTATCGAGAATTTGTTTTAAAGGTAATAAATATGAATCGAGAGCTGCTATACTCATTTAAATTATTGTTGATGCATTAATTTGGCGACATCTATCATTCTAATTGAAAATGCCCATTCATTGTCGTACCAAGAAGCAATTTTTACTAAATTATTTCCTAAAACTTTGGTTTGAGTTTTGTCAAAACAAGAGCTAAAGCTATTGTGATTGAAATCAATTGATACTAATGGTTCGTCAACAATTTCAACCGCTCTTTTCAGGTTGACTTTTGAATTTACTGCTTCTGTAACGATTTTATTGATTTCTTCAATATTTGTGTCTTTTTTAGAAATAAATGTTAAATCTACCATTGAAACATTGGGGGTTGGAACCCTTACAGCTACTCCGTCAAGCTTACCTTTTAGCTCTGGTATTACTAGCCCAATTGCTTTAGCGGCGCCTGTAGATGTTGGAATCATTGACATCGATGCTGCCCTAGCTCTTCTTAAATCTTTATGGGCATTATCAACAATATTTTGATCGTTGGTATAGGCATGTATTGTTGTCATTAAGCCCTTTTCAATGCCAATTGTGTTGTTTAAAATTTTTGCAATTGGAGCTAAGCAATTAGTGGTGCAGGAACCAATTGAAATAACTTTATCTTCGCTATTGATTAAATCTTCATTAACTCCGTAAACTATTGTTTTTACACTATCTTCTTTTGCAGGAGCTGATATTATAACTTTTTTTGCACCAGCAGTTATATGTTTTGAAGCATCATTATGTTTTGTGAAGGCTCCTGTACACTCGAAAACTAAATCAATTTTTAATTTCTTCCAAGGTAGGTTTTGAGGATCTCTATTATTAACAACTGTAACTTGTTGACCATCGATAATAAGTGAATTTTCTGATACCTCAACTTTTTTTGAAAATTTATTATGAATAGAATCGTATTTTAGTAGATGTTTCAATGTTTCTAGTTCGGTTGAAGCATTGATAGCAACTAGTTTAATATTGCTAAATTCACTATTTTCAAATAAAGCTCTAGCTATGCAACGACCAATCCGTCCAAAGCCATTAATTGCAACATTTATTGTCATTATTTAAATTATTTTGGTTGTTAATATTTTTAAATTAATCGCTAAATTTTGTGATATTTTAAAACTAAATATTTGTAAAATATTAATCTAGCTGTAATTTCTTCTTATGTTTTACTAAAGTTAGAATGTTATTAAAGGAAAAGAATAATTCAATTAAATTAAAGTAATATTTCTAAAAATCTAATATTTTTTTTAGTTTATTTTTTGCTTTTACTTTATATAATTATTTGATTGCTTGGTAAAGTCGATTGGTTTTTAAAGCTTAATCTGGTTGGTGTTGTATTTGCTAATTGTTAATGATGGTGGGTCTGGGTGGACTTGAACCACCGACCTCGCACTTATCAGGCGCGCACTCTAACCAGCTGAGCTACAAACCCATTAACAATAAGCAGATAGATAAAAATTATTAAAATTAATTTTTTTAAGAAGGTAAGAGTAAAAAACTAAAAATTAAAAAAGTCAAATCATTTCTTTATTTTTTTGATAAAAAATGAGTTGAGGCTTGAATTATAGGATTTCTTATTTTAAATTTTGAATAATTATAATTTTTTAAATATTTCAAATGAATGAATTTTCATTAATTAATAAGCTAATTAAGCCAATAGCAAGTAAGTTTCATGAGTCGCAGTTATTACAAGATGATGTGGCAAAAATCAATATTGACTCTTATAAAAATTCTCAAGAAATTGTGATAACAAAAGATATTTTGGTTGAGAATGTGCATTTTTTTGTTGGTGATGGTGCAAAAAATATCGCTAAAAAGATTGTTGCGGTTAATCTCTCTGACATTGCTTCTGCTGGGGCAAGACCACTTTATTATTTGCTTGGAATTGGTAAAAAAAATCAGATAGATGATAATTTTTGGCAAATATTTTTTCGTGAAATAAAAAAAACTAACAAAAAATATAATATTGGTTTGATAGGTGGTGATACGGTTTCTTCAAGAGAATTATTTTTTTCAGTAACTGCGATTGGTGAAGTTGAAAAAGGTAAAAATTTACTTCGCTCAAATGCTAAAAATGGAGACTTAATTTGGGTCTCAAATTTCATTGGTGATGCCTTTTTGGGTTTAAAAATAATGGAAAAATTGTTCAATACTGCGAATTATCTTGATAATAAAAATATTTATAAAAATATTTATTGTAGCAATAAAGTGCAAAAATATTTTATGAATAAATATCAATCTCCGACTCCGCAAATTAAATTAGGAAGAGCATTGGTTGAGAAATCAATTTCTAATTGCGCATGTGATATATCTGACGGTTTGTTGATGGATGTTGCCAATATTGCTAAAGCATCTAATTTGCAAGCGAATTTATTTTTAGATAAAATTCCTTTTTCTAATTATTCTAAAGCCATTATCAAGCAAATTGCCAAAAATAATAAAATTAATTATGTTCAGCGAAAGCTTGATTTAATTAGCGGTGGAGATGATTATCAATTGATATTTACAACTTCTAGCGATAAAAAAAAGCAAGTTGAAGAGCTATCTAAAGAGCTAAAAATTAAACTTTCACATATAGGAGAAATGTCTAAAATTAAACAGCAATTAAAAAAAGATGAAAAAACCAAATCAAAATATTATATTAATCTTCTTAATAATTCTTTAGAAAATAAAAAAATAAAAATTAATAAAATTGGCTATGAGCACTAATAAATACTTAATTCCTGATTATCAAACATCAACCGAAGAGGATATAAAAACAAAAGCAGAAGAGCCAAATTATGCCTCCTTGTTAAAAAGAGGAATATCTGCAACGATTGATGCAATAATTGTAATGTCAATAAGAATAGCTATTATTCAAATATTTTGGATTATAATTGGTATTAATCTTGCGACTAAATTTATCCTTGAATTTAAAGAAAAATTTGGGGCAGAATCAATAAGAAGTAAAGATCATTTGGTCTTTTTAATGAATCACAATTTTTTTATTTTTATTATTTTAATGGCATTAATATTTTTTGCTGTTGGGCTAGTTTATTATAGTTTTTTCAATTCTTCAAAATGGCAAGCAACTATTGGTAAAAAAATTATGGGTATAAAGATCATTAGGATTGATAACAAAAAAATAACCTTATTGTTCGCTTTATTTTATTATATTTTATCGTTATTGCCGTTTTTATTTCCTCTTTATTTTTTAACATACGAATCTTTTAACCGCATCAATAAAATAAATGTAAATTTTTTTGATAATTTTTTTAATGTAATATTGGCAATATTATCGGTTGTATGGATACAAATTAGCATATTAAATAAAAAAAAGCTAACAGTTAGCGACATGATATGTAAAATTATCAATGTTAAAGCTTAATTAATTTTAGGCAAATTAATAAAAAAAATAAACAAAATAAATTATGATTATACCTCCGCAAAGAACTATTAACAGTAAGGTCAGCTGTGATGGAATTGGCATTCATTCTGGGGCTTATAGCCTAATCTCTCTATCTCCAGCTCCTTGCGATACAGGGATAATATTCAGAAGAACTGATATTTCAGGGGTGGATGGAATTGTTCTTGCGAAATATTCCAATGTAATTACTACAAATCTAGGCACTACTATTGCCAATCAATCAAATGTAAAAATTAGCACAATTGAACATTTAATGGCAGCAATTTGGGGTTGTGGAATAGATAATTTATATATAGATATTAACGGTCCAGAAATACCAATTATGGATGGCAGTTCAGGTCCATTTGTTTTCTTAATTGAATGTGCTGGCGTGGTGGAGCAAGAAAAATCAAGAAAGTTTATTGAAATCATTGAGAATTTTGAAATTTTTGATGGTGATAAATATATAAAAATAAAGCCTTCTAAAGAATTTTATGTTGATTTGCAAATTGATTTTAATCATCAAAAAATTAGACAACAATCTTTTTCATATCGACCAGAGACGATGTCTTTTAAAAACGATATTTGCAGAGCGAGAACATTTGGCTTTAGGCATGAAATTGAAAAATTAAGAGAACATGGTCTTGCTAAAGGAGGAACCCTTAATAATGCTATATTGGTTGATAATGATGGAGTTGTTAATGTTCAAGGGTTAAGGTATGAAGATGAGTTTGTTAGACATAAAACTCTTGATTTTGTTGGTGATATATATTTGGCTCAAGCCAATATTATAGGGCATTTCGAGGTTAATAAATCTGGACACTCATTGAATAATAAAATGCTACATTCTTTAATAGAAGATAAAAATAAATGGAGGCTAATATAATTTTATTAATAATATTTTAAAATTTTTTAAATTGCCGATTGCTTTATGGCTAATTTTATGGCAAATTTATTAAAATTAATAAAAAATATTACCGCTTTAGATATTTGAAAATATTGGATTCTACTATTATTTTTGATTTTTTTTAAAAAAAAACAAAAAAGGTGCTTGACTTTAAAAAAACTGTGCTGTTAAATGTTCGTCCTCAAATTAAGTTAACTCTTAAAAAAATAAAAAGTTTTAACGGGTTTTTAGTAAATCTAAAAATTAATTTGAGTTGTTTAAAATCGTGAATAATTGATAACCAGAGAATACCGCAATTAACTATCAAGCAATTGATTTAATTAGCGAATTAAAAAATCTCAAGAAAGTCTAAAATATATAAAAACCCTTATACTTAAAAATTAACAGTTTTTGTAAAGTTTATTCTATACATAACTTAAAATAAGCAAAGTAAGGGCATTCGACGGATGCCTTGGCATAGAAAGGCGATGAAGGACGTGGCAGGCTGCGATAAGCCTCGGGTAGCTGTCAATAAGCTTTGATCCGAGGATCTCCGAATGGGGGAACCCACTCTCTTTTAGAGAGTATTTGTAGCTGAATAAATAGGCTATGAAGGCGAAACCTAGCGAACTGAAATATCTAAGTAGCTAGAGGAAAGGACATCAACAGAGACTCCGTTAGTAGTGACGAGCGAACGCGGACCAGGCCAGTCTTGAGAGTTTATTAACTAGAACAAATTGGAAACTTTGACCATAGAGGGTGATAGTCCCGTATAGGTAGCAATAAACTTTCAAGCATGAGTAGGGCGGGACACGTGAAATCCTGTCTGAAGATGGGTGGACCAGTTCATCCAAGCCTAAGTACTAATCTATGACCGATAGTGAACTAGTACCGTGAGGGAAAGGTGAAAAGAACCCCGATAAGGGGAGTGAAATAGAAACTGAAATCGAATGCCTACAAGCAGTCAGAGCCTCCTTGAGGGGTGATGGCGTACCTTTTGTATAATGGGTCGGCGAGTTAATCTGTCGTGCGAGCTTAAGCCGTTAGGTGTAGGCGTAGCGAAAGCGAGTCTTAACAGGGCGAATAGTGCGGCGGATTAGACCCGAAACCAGATGATCTAGCCATGGCCAGGTTGAAGGCAAGGTAACACTTGCTGGAGGACCGAACACATTAATGTTGCAAAATTACGTGATGAGCTGTGGCTAGGGGTGAAAGGCTAAACAAATCTGGATATAGCTGGTTCTCTGCGAAATCTATTTAGGTAGGGCGTCACAGTATAACCATTGGGGGTAGAGCACTGTCAAGGCTAGGGGGTCCAAAAGACTTACCAAACCTTAACAAACTCCAAATACCAATGAGTTCAGCGTGGCAGGCAGACAGCGGGTGCTAAGGTCCGTTGTCGAGAGGGAAACAGCCCAGACCATCGTCTAAGGTCCCTAAATTATCACTAAGTGGGAAAGGAGGTGAGAAGGCCAAAACAACCAGGAGGTTGGCTTAGAAGCAGCCATCCTTTAAAGAAAGCGTAATAGCTCACTGGTCTAATTAAGCCTTCTTGCGCCGAAAATGTAACGGGGCTAAAGTGATATACCGAAGACATGGGATTATATCTTTTTGATATAATCGGTAGCAGAGCGTTGTGTAAGCCTGTGAAGGTGAACCGTCAGGTTTGCTGGAGGTATCACAAGTGAGAATGCCGACATGAGTAACGATAAAACGAGTGAGAAACTCGTTCGCCGAAAATCTAAGGTTTCCTGCGTAAAGTTAATCTCCGCAGGGTTAGTCAGTACCTAAGGCAAGGCCGAAAGGCGTAGCCGATGGAAATCAGGTTAATATTCCTGAACCAGAAGATGAGTGACGGAGTGTACTTTTCTGTATCTTCTTATTGGATTGAAGATGCAGCGGAGTCGCTTCCAGGAAATAGCCTCTTCATAGACTGTACCAAAACCGACACAGGTAGATGGGTTGAATATACTAAGGCGCTTGAGAAAACTACACTGAAGGAACTAGGCAAAATGCATCCGTAACTTCGGGAAAAGGATGGCCTTTTTTTGGGCAACCAAAAAAAGGTGGCACAGAAATGGGGGTAGCGACTGTTTAACAAAAACACAGGGCTCTGCTAAATCATTAAGATGAAGTATAGGGTCTGACGCCTGCCCGGTGCTGGAAGGTCAAGTGATGGGGTGCAAGCTCCTGATCGAAGCCCCAGTAAACGGCGGCCGTAACTATGACGGTCCTAAGGTAGCGAAATTCCTTGTCGGGTAAGTTCCGACCCGCACGAATGGCGTAACGACTTCCCCTCTGTCTCCAGTGTAGACTCAGTGAAATTGAATTTGCCGTTAAGATGCGGTATTCCTGCGGTTAGACGGAAAGACCCCGTGCACCTTTACTATAACTTTACACTGACTTCAAAAACAAAATGTGTAGGATAGGTGGGAGACTTTGAAGCTTGGGCGCTAGCTCAGGTGGAGTCAACCTTGAAATACCACCCTTTTTGTTTTTGGATTCTAACTATAACATTTATATCAATGTTTAGGACATTGTATGGCGGGTAGTTTGACTGGGGCGGTCGCCTCCCAAAGAGTAACGGAGGCGCACAATGGTAGGCTCAGACTGGTCGGAAATCAGTTTTTAGAGTGCAATGGCAAAAGCCTGCCTGACTGCAAGACCCACAAGTCGAGCAGAGACGAAAGTCGGTCATAGTGATCCGGTGGTTCCATATGGAAGGGCCATCGCTCAACGGATAAAAGGTACGCCGGGGATAACAGGCTGATGATTCCCAAGAGTTCATATCGACGGAATCGTTTGGCACCTCGATGTCGGCTCATCACATCCTGGGGCTGAAGAAGGTCCCAAGGGTTCGGCTGTTCGCCGATTAAAGTGGTACGTGAGCTGGGTTCAGAACGTCGTGAGACAGTTCGGTCCCTATCTGCCGCAGGTGTTTGGAAAAGTGAGAGGAGCTGACTTTAGTACGAGAGGACCGAGTTGGACATACCAATGGTGTTCCAGTTGTTCCGCCAGGGGCATTGCTGGGTAGCTAAGTATGGACGGGATAACCGCTGAAAGCATCTAAGTGGGAAGCCTCCCTCAAAACAACTTTTCCCTATTAGGGTCGTGGAAGACTACCACGTTGATAGGCTGGGTGTGTAAGTGCAGCAATGTATTAAGCTAACCAGTACTAATAACCCGATTGGCTTATTTTAAGATTATGTGTAGTATAAACTCTACATAAATTATAAATAGACATCTCGATTTTTTTTACCGTATTATTTCTGGTTATCAATTTTCACGAATGCTACTGATTAGCTTGGTGACGATAGCGGTGTGGAACCACTCGATTACATTCCGAACTCGCAAGTGAAACGCAAGTCGCGCCGATGGTATTTAACCGTTATGGTTAGTGAGAGTAGGTTATCGCCAAGCTTATCAGTAGCATTCAAAATTTTCAAAGCCCAGCTAATTAATTAGCTGGGCTTTTTTGTTGTTTTTATTTATAGATTGCAATTTAAAAACTTGCACCAATAATCCTATTTTAGTTTATATTTAATTAAAAAACCTCTCTAAGTCATGAATCTTGCTGTTGCAATATGTTTGTTATTGTTAATTTTAGTAATAATTAATAATATATTAAGAAAAAATAAATTTTCTAAAAGTCAAGAAGTTTTGAACAGTCAATACCAATTATTGAATGAAAATTTTATAGCGAATAGCAGTGAATTAAAATTTGTTAAATCTCGTTTAGAAGAGGTCAATTTATTAAATAATCAACTAAATTTAAAGCTTAATCAATATTATGAAGATAATCTTAATTTAGAAAAGAAAATATCATCTTTGCAGGTTTATAATAAGGCCTTAATAGATGAAAATGAAAATTTAAAAAATATTGATAATCAAATTGAGAAAAAATTTTCTAGTGAATTTCGCAATTTAGCAACTCAAATTATTGAAGAAAGAAGCCTTAAAATTACTGAATTTAATAAAAAAGAGATAACTCCTATGGTATCTCAACTACTAAGCTCAATAGATAACCTTAGAAAGCAAGCATCGGAGCAATTAGAGCAAGAAACTCGACAAAGAACAAAGATAGAAAATAATCTTGTAAAATCAATTGAAGAAACTAACCGTCTTAATATTGAAGCAAATAATTTGGTTAATGCATTAAATTCTAGTTCTAAAATACAAGGAGATTGGGGTGAGGTAATAGTTGAGACAATTTTACAGCAATCTGGATTAATTAATGGAGTTAATTATTTTAAGCAAAATTCTTTTAAGGGTTACGATCAACAAGAACTTAGGCCTGATTTTTTAATCAATCTACCGCATGAAAATGGGGAGGAAAAAAGGGTTTTGATAATTGATTCAAAGCTCTCTCTCAATGATTTTCAAAGATACATAAACTCAGAAGCGGTGGATGATAAAAAAAAGTTTTTAAAAAATCATCTAGAGGCAATTAAAAACCACATTAAAAATCTTGCCGAAAAAAGATATCAAGAGATATTGGGAATCAATTCTCCAGATTTTATTTTTGCTTTTATTCCTATTGAGCCAGCATATTTGCTTGCTATTCAAGCTGATGCAGAATTATGGAATTTTGCTTATCAAAAGAAGGTAATTTTAGTTAGTCCAACTAATTTTATAGCTTGCATTAGAATTGTTGCGGAATTATGGAGATATCAAAGACAAAATAAGAATTCTGAAAAAATTGTTGAAAGGGCTAATAGGCTTTATGAAAAAATTATTCATCTAGCACAAAATTTTCAAAATATTGAAAGCAATCTTGATAAAGCTAAGGAATCTTATCTTCAAGTTGTTAAAATATTTGAAGGTAAGGGCGGAATTGTCTCTCAAGCAAATGATCTAAAAAAGTTGGGATTAAAATCTAATAAAACTTTTTCAAAAGATTTTGGCGATATGCTTGACAATCAAGAATATGAACTAGAAAATGATTATATTGAATCTAATCAAAATAAATTAGATAATAGTGATCAGTAACCTAAAATAGGGTATTAAAATAATTTTATTATGACAAAACAACAACAAAACAACTCTAAATTTTCAAGAATTTTATTTAAAGTTTCTGGTGAAGCGATGATGGGAAATAAAGGCTTTGGCCATGATATTGATGCGATATCAAAAATATGTAAGCAAATTATAGCTGCTCATAAAACTGGTTGTGAAATTTGTGTTGTCGTTGGTGGTGGAAATATATTTAGAGGTATGTCGCAAGCGGCAGAGGGAATGGAAAGAGTTAGTGCTGATTATATGGGTATGCTTGCCACCTGTATCAATGGTTTAGCTTTGCAAAGTGCTCTTGAAAAACAAGGTGTTGCAACTAGAATGATGTCGGCAATTTCAATGAATACAATATGTGAGCCTTATATTAAAAGAAGGGCGGTTCGCCATTTAGAGAAAAAAAGAATTGTAATTTTTGTGGCCGGAACAGGTAATCCATTTTTTACTACTGACACAGCTTCAGTTCTTAGAGCGGTTGAGATGGGTTGTGATGCTATTCTTAAAGGAACTCAAGTTGATGGAGTTTATTGCTCTGATCCTAAAACTAATCCTGATGCTAAAAAATATGATAAAATAAAATATATTGATGTTATTAAGCAAGATTTAAAAGTAATGGATCAAACCGCCATAACTCTTGCCAAAGATAATAAATTGCCAATTATTGTCTTTTCAATAAAAAGCGAAGATGCCTTAATCGAGGTTATTTCTGGTAATGGTAAATTTACAATTATTAATTAAAAATATGAAAATCTCACAATTTTTTCTGCCAACTTTAAAAGAGGCTCCAATTGATGCTACAGTAATATCTCATCAATTAATGATTAGGGCGGGTATGATAAGACAAACAGCCTCTGGTATATATTCTTGGCTACCTTTGGGTTTAATGGTTTTAAGGAAAGTGGAAAATATAATTCGAGGAGAAATGAATAAATCTGGAGCTTTAGAGGTTTTAATGCCAACTATTCAGCCAAGTGAATTATGGGTTGAATCTGGTAGATATGATGTTTATGGCAAAGAAATGTTAAGAATAAAAGATCGCCATCAAAGAGATCTCTTATACGGACCAACCCATGAAGAAGTTGTGACTGATTTATTTCGCAATAATGTTAGTTCCTACAAAGATTTGCCAAAGAATCTTTATCAAATTAACTGGAAGTTTCGTGATGAAATTCGCCCTAGATTTGGGTTGATGCGAGGTAGAGAATTCTTAATGAAAGATTCATATTCTTTTGATGTTGACGAAGAAAAATCAAAAGAAACTTATAATTTAATGTATGAAACTTATATTAAAATTTTCTTATCAATGGGTCTTAAACCAATAGCTGTAAAAGCTGATACCGGACCTATTGGCGGTAATCTTTCTCATGAATTTCATATTCTCGCAGAAACTGGGGAAAGTGCTATTTATTATGATAAAAAATTTGAAGATTTATTTCTGGAAAAAGATTTCAATATCTCTGAAATGCAGAATATTTATGCTATGGCGGATGAAATGCATAATCCAGAAAAATGCAATATTCCTGAAGAAAGGCTTGCAATTAAAAGAGGTATTGAGGTTGGGCATATTTTTAATTTTAAAGATAAATATTCTAAAGCTATGAATGCTACTGTTCTTGATGGAAAGGGTGAAAAAATTTATCCTCAAATGGGTTCTTATGGAATTGGAGTTTCAAGAGTGGTTGCCGGAGCTATTGAAGCCAATCATGATGATAAAGGAATTATATGGCCAAAAGAAATTAGCCCCTTCGATGTTGCATTAATTAACATAAGGGGCGAAGATGAATTATGTAAGCAATATTGCGACGAGATTTATGCTAAATTGCAAGATAAAAATATTGCGGTTATTTTTGATGATTCTAATGCAACAATGGGTCAAAAGCTCTCAATTGCAGATTTAATAGGGATTCCTTATCAAATTATTGTTGGCCCCAGAAATGTTGCAAACAAAACTATTGAAATTAAAAATCGTTCTAGTGGAAATAAAATAGAAATCGGGCTTGAAAATTTGTATAAATTTCAATTATAATTATTATATCATTAGAATGTTACTAAATATGAATTCGCTATATTCCTTTACGATTAATAAAAAGCTATTTATATTGTTTTTAACATCGCTACTTTTATTTTCTGGTTATGCGGTAGCAAGTGATGCGGTTTTGGATTGCATGATTATAAAAAATGAAAATAAAATCATCGTTCAGGAAGGTAAAAATTGCAATACTTTGTACTCACCAAATTCAACTTTTAAAATTCCTCTTGCGGTTATTGGGTTTGAAAGTGGTGAATTAGTAGGAAGGCATACTCCGATTTGGATGCCTCAAAAACCAATTACATTTTTAAAATCTTTTCATCAAGGGGAGCATTCTCCTTCGAGTTGGATGAGGTTTTCAGTAGTTTGGTACTCGCAAATTTTAACATCAAAAATTGGTATAGAAAAACTTCGTTTATACCTAGATAAAATAAATTATGGAAACAATGATTTGTCTGGCGATGCCAATAAAAACAACGGACTAACGGAATCTTGGCTTTCTTCCTCATTAAAAATTACTCCACTACAGCAGATCGAATTTATTGAAAATCTTGCAAAGAATAAATTACAGCTCTCAAAAGAATCGCAAATAAAAACTAAAGATTTAATAAAGCTATTTGAAGAAAGTTATTTTTCTAATGGCTGGACTATTTATGGTAAAACAGGCACAAGCGATTTTGATAAGATTAATTTTAAAGAGGGCTATTTTGTTGGATTTGGAGAAAAGAATGGCAAAATAGTGTCGTTCGTAGTTCATATAAGTGGAAAGTTTGGTGATAAAAAAGTTAATGCTGGAGGAATGAAAGCGAAGCAAATTTTAATTAATAAAATAATGAATGAAGGAATTTTTAATTAACAAAAAACATATCTACTTAATTCAGCTTCTTTAAAACATCGTTTTAATGGCAAGAGAAATATCATATCAATAAATTTATTTAATTATCTAATGACAAAAAAAAATGCTTATACTTGTCAATCTTGTGGTTCAGTGCATTTTAAATGGTCTGGTAAATGTCCTGATTGCGGGGATTGGAACTCTATGATTGAAGAATTTGCCGAAGGTGGAGCGGGAAAGAATTCTCATTTTTCCCATTTGGATGATGTTGTCGTTAGTAAAAATTCTACTCAAAATAAAAAGTCAAGAAAAATAGAGTTGGTTGATTTAAACGGAGAGGCAAAAGATTTTCCAAGAATTGATACTTGTATAAAAGAGCTTGATCGTGTTTTAGGTGGAGGTTTAGTTAAGGGTTCAGTGGTTTTGATTGGTGGAGACCCCGGAATTGGAAAATCAACTTTGCTATTGCAAACTGCACAAAGTTTGGCACAAAATAAAAATAGAGTAGTTTATATTTCTGGAGAAGAATCAGTTGATCAGGTTAGGCTTAGAGCTAAAAGGCTCAACATTAATCAAGAAAATGTACAATTGGCATCAACAACTAATGTTGCCGAAATTATTGCCTCAATAACCGTTGATAAACAACCAACAATTGTTATTATTGACTCAATTCAAACAATGTTTGTAGAAGATCTATCCTCTGCACCCGGAACAGTTTCGCAGGTTAGAGCAAGTTCTTTTGAGTTAACAGTGTTTGCCAAAAAGCATAATGTAACTCTTTTAATTGTAAGTCATGTTACTAAAGACGGTCAATTGGCTGGGCCAAAAGTTTTAGAGCATATGGTTGATACCGTCCTTTATTTTGAGGGTGAAAAAGATCTTCATTTCCGCATTTTAAGAGCGGTAAAGAATCGTTTTGGAGCCGCGAACGAAATAGGGGTTTTTGAAATGAATGACACTGGGCTTGCAGAAGTTTCAAACCCTAGCGAATTATTTTTAAACAATTATGAAAGAGATACTAGCGGAACCGCAATCTTTGGCGGAATAGAAGGCACAAGGCCAATTCTTGCTGAAATTCAGGCATTGGTTTCACCCTCCTTTATGCCAATGCCAAGAAGGGCGGTTGTTGGTTGGGATAATAATCGTCTAGCAATGATTATTGCCGTAATTAATAATCGCTTTGGGTTAAATTTATTTGATAAGGAAATTTATTTAAATATTGTTGGGGGGCTTAAAATCGTTGAAACATCTGCAGATTTGGCGGTTGCTTGTGCCTTAATTTCTTCTGCAAAAGATATTCCGTTTGTTGTAAAAACCTCAACCAATCAACAAAAAAACATCTCTCAAGCTAATAAAAACAACTCTGCAACTATTGCAATAGGAGAAATAGGGCTTACAGGAGAGGTAAGAATGGTTGGAAATTTAGAGGCAAGATTAAAAGAGGCGGTTAAACTAGGTTTTGCAGATTGTCTCGTGCCAAAGGCAAATGCTAAGAATAAAAATTTTGATAATATTAAAAAAACCCTTCCACAGCTTAATCTACATTTAATCGAGCATATTCGTGATTTAGCTAAGTTTTTTAAAAAATAATATAAATAAATTTAGTTAATTTATTTGCAGATAATGTTCTTATTTTCTGGTTCCGTGGAGATTCTTTCAATTAAAATATAGGCCTTGACATCATCTATATCAATTTTCTTATCTGCAAATAAGTTGCTGAGCTTTTTATCTACATTTATTTCCTTGCTAGGAATTGAAACTATCTTAACCGAGCCTTCTTTCGCATTAATTAATTGATTTTCAATAATCGAACTATCTTTACTGCCAATTTGATATTTATAATCTTCTTGATTCGTGATTAATCTGCCTTCAGTTGTATAAATATATTCTCTTACCTTTACGGTAGTGCCGCATGTTATTACGGTAAGATTTTTTTGACTAGAAGAGGCGGTTTCTGCATATTCACTATAAAGGCTATTTATTCCTTTTGAAAAAACAATTTCTCCTTTTAAGGCTTTGTCATATTCTTTTAATATTTTGATGTTGTTAGAGAGTTTTGAAAAATGCTCTTGAGTATTTGAAATTTTATTTGCAATATTTTCAGTGGTTATTTTTTCAGCTTTATCTTCTTTTTTATTAAAAAAGATAAAATAAATTATAGCGATAACTCCAATTAATTTAATGATTGGATTTTGCGATAAATTCAACATAGGTTAATTTTTAAAAACAATATTATTAATTTCTATTTTACTTATTGCTCCTTCTCTTAGTATTTCATAGTCATTATTATCGAATTTGATAATTGTTGACGGGAGCTGGTAATTACTAATATTTTTGTCAATGATTACAAGTTCCACAGTTGAATTTTTGAAATATTGCTCAATTTGGCTTTGATTATTAGCAACTTCCATTTCTGAAGGGTTTGCACTGCTGACCGCAATAACATTTTTAAATGATTGATTTAATTTTTCAACAAAATTGTGATTGGGAATGCGAAATCCTAAAAATTCTTGATTATTTTTATTTAAGTTGTGGGCAATTTTTATTTTTTTAGAAATTGATTTTTTTAATTTTGCAACAATTGTAATTTTTCCGGGTAAAAAATATTTAGAAATTTTTGTTGCCAAATCACTTAGTTCAAAAATTTCGGTTACAAAATCAAATTTAGGTAAAAAAATTGCAATTGGCTTATTTTTATCTCTTTTTTTAAGATTATATAGCTTTTCTACCGCTTCAGGGTTTGATCCGTCAACTGCCAATCCATATATTGTATCGGTTGGTATTATAATAATTTTGCCTTCTTGTAAGGCTTTTGTTGCCAATTTAACTGCATTTTTATTTTTTTGATCGATTATTATCATTTGGCAAATATTTTGCTTTAATATCATTGCTTATTGATTTTATTGGTTCAAAGCTAATGCGATGAAGGTAAGAAAATCCACTCTCCTTGAGTGCTTGTAAGTGATTTTTTGTAGCATATCCCATATTGTTTTTCCAGTCAAATTGTGGAAATTTTATATGATAATCCTTCATGATATTGTCGCGAGTTTCTTTTGCGATAATTGATGCGGTTGCGATTGATATTGAAATTTGGTCTCCTTTGATAATTGGCTTTATTTCTTCTAAATTATCTCTTAATGAAAAAGGTTTAAAATTGCCATCAACTAGCATAATATTTGGATAAATTTTAGTTTGACAACAAAAATTCTGATAAGCATTAAGCATCGATAACTTTGTTGCTTCGAGAATGTTAATTTTGTCAATTATTGAATTTTCAACCATTGAAAAAGAGATAAAAATTTTTTTGTTAGCAACTTTTTCTTTAATTATTTTGAAGGTTTTTTCTCGCTGTTTTTTGCTTAAAAGTTTTGAATCTTGAATTTGCAAAATTTCTTCTTGATTAAAAGCATCAATTGAAACCATTGCAATTGCTGATAAAACTGGTCCGGCCAGACAGCCTCTGCCAACTTCATCGCAACCAATAATTAATTTATTTTTATATTGATTTTCAATTGAAAAATCGGGCATTGTTTAAATTAAAAATAATTAAAAAAATAATTGAATAATTCATTTTAATAACAATAATTCTATTAAAGCTTTAATTGTAAAGCAAAAAATAGTTATCACGAAACTATCACCAAATTTAAACACTAAAACTATATGTTAACAAGCCATTTTAATTCATTTATAACCAATAATAGCAACTTTTCCGTTGATTGCGATATTGAAAAATTCAATATGTTGAGATTAATCAGGAGCGAAAATGTTGGTCCTGTAACCTTTTTTAATCTTATCAAAATCTTTGGTAGTGCTACCAAGGTGATTGATGTGATTAATCAAGAAAAAGCAAGCAATATATCTAATATGCAATTGGCAAAAATAAAATCTAAAATTAAATTAGTTAGTATTAATCAAATTAATCAAGAGATAGAGGCCACTAAAAAATTTAAAGCAAAATTATTGTTTTTTACCGATGATTTATACCCCTGTTTATTAAAAAAAATTAACAATCCTCCTCCTGTGATTACATGCAAGGGCGATATCTCTCTATTGCAAAAAAACATTATTTCAATTGTTGGTCCTAGAAATGGCTCTTTTAATGGTATGGTTTTTGCTAAAAAAATTGCCGAAGAATTATCTAATAATGAAATTGTAATTGCTTCTGGAATGGCAAGAGGCATAGATTCATCGGTTCATCAGGCATCTTTAAAGAATGGAACAATAGCTGTTATGGCAGGAGGAATTAATAAAATATATCCGCCAGAAAACCAAGAAATGTACAAAGAAATTAGTGAAAATGGTTTAATATTAACTGAACAAGGCTTTGACACCCCGCCAAAGAATTTAAGTTTTATTCAAAGAAATCGCATAATTTCAGGAATAGCCCTTGGAACACTTGTAATTGAGGCAAGCATTAAGTCTGGCAGTTTAATAACCGCTAAATTTGCTGTAGAGCAGGGCAGGGAGGTTTTTGCGGTTCCGGGCTCTCCTCTTGATTCTAGATGTCGTGGTACAAATCGATTAATTCGTGAAGGAGCAAAAATGGTTGAAAATATTGATGATATACTTGAAGAGGTAGCGCCAATTATTGCTATCAAAAAAAGTGGTGAAGCTTCTTTTTTAGAAGAGGATGAAGAAAAGCGATATATTGATGAAAATTTTGATCCTAGAATTAATCCTGATAATATTGACTTTGCAGAAAAAATATACAATCTTCTTGGTTTTGGGGAAACTGAAATTCCAAACATTGTCGATCAACTTAATGTATCTACTCAATTACTAAATGTTGCTTTGATGGAATTGGAATTAGCAGATAAAATAATTATAAAAAATAATAAAGTTATTAAAAAATAATATTTTATCCTAGTAAATTATTGACAAAATCTTGGGCATCAAATTCTTTTAAGTCGGAGCTTTTTTCTCCTACCCCTATTGCGTAAATCGGTTTTTTAAATTTATCTGCTAAAGAGATGATTGCACCTCCTTTTGCTGTGCCATCGAGTTTAGTGATGATAATTCCACTTATTTTAATTGCTTCATCAAAGCTTTCTAATTGATTACGACTATTTTGTCCAGTTGTGCCGTCGATTATAAGTAGATTATGATGGGGTGCGGTTTCGTCAATTTTTTTAATTACTTTGTTGATTTTTCTTAATTCATCCATTAAATTTTGTTTATTATGTAGTCTTCCCGCTGTGTCAATTAAAACAATATCAAATTGGTTCTTTGTTGCAAATTCAAGAGAGCGATAGGCGATAGAGCTTGGATCTTCATTTTCTCGATTTGGAAGAATTATATCTACATCGATTCTTTTTGCCCAAATATCAAGTTGTTCACATGCTCCAGCCCGAAAAGTATCACAAGCTACAAGTAAAACTTTTTTATTTTGAATTTTTAGTTTTTGGGCAATTTTAGCGATTGTAGTAGTTTTACCAGCTCCATTTACGCCATTAAATGTTATTACTATTGGAGATTTTATAAAGTCAAGTTCAAGGACTTTCTCGCAAGGTTTTAAAATTTTTAAAATCTCATCTTGAAGAAAATTTTTCACCTCAAAAAAATTAGATTCCGTTATTTTTTCTTTTGAAAATTTTTGCTTTTTAAGATTTTCAATGATTTTATTGCTAGTTTCTGCTCCAATGTCGCTGGTTATAAAAAGATCTTCAAGCTCTTCTATGGTTGATAAGTCAAGTTTTTTATGAGTAAAAATTTGACTAATTTTTTCTGTTAAATTGCCGTTAAAAATATTTTTAGCAATTTTACTTGTTGAGAAAATCTTAAACATTTTGTATTTGATATTAATTTATTTGTAATTTAGGTAGTTTTCAGGATTAACGGCATCGCGACCTTTTCTTAAAGAAAAATAAAGTTGCGGGAATTTAACATTGCCACTTTTCCCAACTTCACCAATTGTCGTTTCGGGTTGGATTTTTTGACCATTTTGAACCAATATTTTTGAGAGATGGGCATATGCACTTATCCATCCATTCTTATGCTTAATGATTATTAAATTTCCGTAGCTTTTTAATTCATTACCAACATAAGCAACGACCCCTGCATCGCTAGTTTTTATGATTGAGCCCTGATTTGCTTTAATATTAATGCCATCATTGTACAATCCACCTTGTTTGGGGCCAAATTGTGAAATTACCTCTCCTTTAATTGGCCAAATAAAGTGATTAACTTTTTCTAGTGAATTCTCAGCTATGTTATTGCTATTTTCGCTTGCCTCATTATTTTTAATCGCTGATTTTGAAGTTGTTTTATTTGCAACTTCCATGTCGCTATTTATAGGGTTATTTTTGTTTTTAGTGGCACTAAATTGAGTGATTTTGTGGCTCTCAGAATTATCGTTATTTGATATATTATTTGAATTTTCGCTAAATTTTGCAATTCTAATTTTTTGTCCAACCTTTATGTTGCTGTATCTGTTCAAATTATTGAGCTGATAAAGTTGATCTATATTGATTTGGTGTTCCCTAGAAATACTATATAATGTATCGCTATTTTTAACTTCATGATATATAGATTTAGGAATTATAATAGTTGAGCCAGTTTTTAATATAAAGGGAGGTGTTAATTTATTAACTTCGATTAAATCCCTTAATATCAATGAGTGTTTTTTTGCAACGCTATACAAGGTTTCGCCATTTTCAACGACTATTTTTTTATCCCCTTCATCATTTTGCTGATTTATATTTTTATTATTTTTATCTAGATATTTTAGTTTATTTTGTTGATTATTTTTATCATATATATTTTGATTGCGATTAATAATTTTTGCAGGTTTTTGTGAGCAAGACTGCATTATTAAAGTAAAAAGCAATATTGTTAGATATTTTAATTTCATAGTATGAATTTAGTAATTGCAAATAATTTAATTATTCTCATTTTAATAAGTAATCCTTGATTATCAAGACCAAATTAATAAAAAACTATTTTTAAGCATCGTAATGATAATTTTTGAATTGATTTTAATTTCAATAATAGGTGCTTGTTTTGGCTCCTTTATAAGTTTACTAAGCTATAGATTAGCCTTAAAGAAATTTAATGTTAATCAAAAAGATAGCAACATAATTTTTTCTCACTCAAAATGTTGTAATTGCAATAATAGTTTAAAAGCAATTAATTTAATACCGATATTTTCATGGGTTTATCAAAAGGGTTGTTGTAGCTATTGTGGAATAAGAATTTCAATTCGCTATATTTTAATCGAAATTTTTACTCTACTAGTTTTTACATTCCTTTATGTTTTAAATCAATTTCAATTTAATGCCAATCTTATATTGCAAATAATGATTTTTATTATCTTGTTGACAATGATTATAACCGATATTGAGCATTTTTTTATTCCAGATATATTGCAAATATTTTTAATTTTTATTGGTTTTGCAACAATTTATAATCAAAATTTTGACAAAGATTTTGAAAAAATATTTGCAATTACTTTGTCTAGAGTTTGGTCTTCATTTATTTATTTTTTAATTGTTTTTGCTACATCTTCAATGTTTTTTCTTTATAAAAAAGTTGTAGCAATAGGGGTTGATGATCTAAAATTTTTTGCAGTTTCTGGCTTTATATTGGGTTTTCAAAAAATAATATTGTTCTTTTTTTTAAGTGGTTTTATCGGTTTATTATTTGGATATTTATGGCTTGTAATTAAAAAGCAAAGAGAATTTCCTTTTGCGCCACCAATTTGCATATCTTTGTTTCTTTGTTTTGGAGATTTTAATTTTTTAATTAAAATTTTTGACAAAATTATTTTAAAACTTTCATTTTGATAAAATATTTTACTTGAAAACAAAAAAACCAAACCTAAAATTATTCACACTCTTTAATTTAAGAGCAATAGTTTTTAATATCAACCTTTTACCAAAATATCAATGTCAGAGCAAATATCATCAGAGCAGATAAGCGATAAATTAAGCGAAAAAACATCCAAACAAGAAACCAAAAAAACAAATAAGAGTCATAACCATGATCATGAAAAAATAGCAGAACAAGAAAAACTATTTATCGAAGAAAATTTTTCTGCTTTATTTGAGGAGTATGAAAAAGATAGTCAAAAGCTAACGGAGGGAACGGTAGTAAAAGGAGTAATAGTTGGTATATCTGACAAAACAATTGCAATTGATATTGGGGCAAAATCAATAGGTTTTATCGACATAGCCGAATTTAAAAGAGATGGAAATGTTGAAGAGGGAGATGTTGTAGATGTTTTTCTAGAAAGGCTTGAAAATAAAAAAGGCGAATTAATCATTAGTCGCGATAATGCTAGAAGGTACAATAGTTGGAATTACCTAAAATCTTGCCTTGAAGATAAAATTAATGTTGAAGGTCATATTTTGGGAAAGGTTAAAGGTGGTTATGCTGTAGATATTAGTGGAATAACATGTTTCTTGCCAAGAAGTCAAGTTGATACGATGTTGCTTTCTGATGATAATTTTTTGATTAACAAGGTTGAAAAATTACAAATTCTAAAAATTGACGATTTAAGAGGCAATGTTGTTGTTTCTAGAAGAGCGATTCTTGAAAATCAAAGAAATGCAGAAAAAGAAAAAATCCTTTCTGCGATAAAAATTGGTGATATTCTTGATGGGGTAATAAAAAATATTACTGATTACGGTGCCTTCGTTGACTTCGGTAGTTTTGATGGCTTATTGCACTTGACTGATATTTCTTGGTGTAGAGTTAGGCACCCTTCTGAGGTTCTTAAAGTTGGTCAAGATGTTAAAGTTCAGGTTATTAAATTTGATGAACAAACTAAAAGGGTTTCTCTTGGTATGAAGCAATTGCAGCAGAATCCTTGGGAAAATATAGTAGACAGATATCCTGTTGGAGCTATTCTTAAAGGAAAAGTAACCAATATCACAACTTATGGAGCATTTGTTGAAATTGAAAATGGTATTGAAGGCCTAGTCCATGTTTCAGAAATGAGTTGGTTTAAAGGAGTTACTAATCCTCACAAGCTTCTTACCCCTAATCAAGAGGTTGAGGTTATGGTTCTTGATGTTAATTCTCAGAATCATAGAATTTCTCTTGGTATTAAGCAATGCGGAAAAAATCCTTGGCAATTATTTTCTGAAAAGCATTCGGTGGGCGATATTGTTGAAGGTGTGGTTAGAAACTATACAGAATTTGGTCTTTTTGTTGGCTTTGAATCTGGGGTTGACGGGTTAATTCATGTTTCTGATGCTTCTGCAAAGCTTTCTGATGGAGAAGAGTTAATTAAAAAACTTAAAAAAGATGAAAAAATAAAAGTTGTTGTTCTTGGCAGTAACTTTGAAAAAGAAAGAATTAGTCTTGGTTTGAAGCAAATTGAAATGTCTAATTTTAAAGAGATTCTTGAAAAAATTAAAAATAACGAAGTTGTTTCCGCTTTGGTTATAGGAATTAAAAAAGATTTCCTTGAAATAGAGCTTGATAATGGTTTGAAGGGTATAATTAAAAGATTGGATATATCTAAAAATAAACAAGATCAAAAAACTGAAAAATTTTCAGTTGGAGATCGTGTTGATGCTAAAGTTATGCTTTTCAATAATGTAACCGGAAAGCTTTTGCTTTCTATAAAAGATATGGAAGCGGATGAGCAAGTTGCTCATAGCTACGAATCTTCTGATAGCGGTGCCACAATTGGTAGCATTGCAGGAGAGTTGTTGAAAGCTCTAGAAGAAAAAAAATAATTAATAAATAGGTTCTATTAATGAGTAAGGGCGGGCAAATTCCCGTTGCAATATATCTAAGAGATAAATTGCGATGGTCGCACAGATTTATAATTTTATTATCAATCATGTTGTTGTTTTTTATATTCAAAGGCAGTGCGACCATTTCTCAAGATGTTTCTATTGTGCCTTATGTTGGTAAAATTATTATTTCTGGAGAAATATCCGAAGATAGTTATCGTAGCGAAATTCTGAAAAAAATATTAGTTAACGATAAGATGAAGGCAATCGTAGTTGTGATTGATAGTCCTGGCGGAACTATAGTTGGTAGCGAGATACTTTACAATGAATTAAGAAAAATTGCTTTAAAAAAGCCTATGGTGGTTGTTATGAATTCTTTGGCTGCATCTGGTGGATATATGGCATCTTTGGCATCAGACCACATAATTGCCCACAATGGAACGCTTACAGGCTCTATAGGAGTTTTAATGCAATCTTACGAAGTAACTGGGCTTGCAGAAAAAGTAGGGGTAAAATTTCAAAACTATAAATCTTCAATCTTAAAGGGCTCCCCTTCTTTATTTGAAAAATCTAATAAATTAGTTGACGATGCTATAAATCAATCTATTCAAGATAGTTATGAATTTTTTTCTGATTTGGTAAGGCAAAGAAGAGGTGCGAAATTATTCAATTTATCCGCTTTAGATGGCAGAGTTTTAACTGGTAGACAGGCTCTTAAATTTGGGTTAATTGATGAAATTGGAGGAGAAGAAAATGCTATAGCTTATCTTCAGCAAAAGCATAATATAGATCGCTCTTTATCGGTTGTTGAAATTAGTCTTGAAAAGAAAGAAACTGATATTGTTGATAAAATAATTAATTCTTTGCCGTTTACCCAAAAAGCAAATTCTTCATTTTCAAATAAAGGAATAATGGCGATTTTTCAATAAAATGTGCTATTTTTTAATTTATTTAAAATAATATAAAAGATTTTATAAAAATTGCCTTGCATTTATTTTTAGGATTTTTAACTTATCTTCACTTAAAATTGACGGAAGTTAGTAAATTTTGAGATTCTTTTGAATTGTTGGTTTTCAGCAATTTAACTTATTATTAACAAATTATAAAAACATTATGAGCAAAAATGAAATTTTTGATAGAGTAAAAAAAATCATTGTTAACCATCTTGGTGCTGATGAATCTAAGGTTAGTGAGTCTGCTAGTTTTATTGATGATCTTGGTGCTGACAGCCTTGACCAAGTAGAATTGGTAATGGCTTTTGAAGAAGAGTTCGGAATTGAAATTCCCGATGATGCTGCTGAAAAAATTACAACTGTTGGTAGTGCGGTTGATTATATATCAAAAAATTTATAATTTTAATGTTTTTTAATTAGTTGTGGTTTTTTAAAGACTGCAACTAATTAATGTTTTTATTTTTATAGTTGCAAAATAAATATAAAAAATGTATTGACAATTAAAATAAATCAATTTAAAATTGGTAACTCGATTTGCTGAATTTAGTTATTAAATATTTAGGCTTAAAACTTTAGCCGCTCAAGGGGGGATATAGCTCAGTTGGTAGAGCATCTGCTTTGCAAGCAGAGGGTCAGGAGTTCGAATCTCCTTATCTCCACCAGTTTTCTATCGAACTTATAATTTCAAATATGGAAAAATACAATCCTTTGGCTATAATAATTCACTGGTTTATGGCTTTATTGATAATTCCTCTTCTTGTTTTGGGTTTTAGTCTTGATGCTTTGAAAAACCATGTTGACGATATTTCATTATATTACAATCTTCACAAATCATTTGGTGTTTTGGTCTTTTTTCTTGTTCTGATTAGGCTTTTAAATCGATTAATAAACAGACCTCCAGCTCTTCCTAGCAATTTTAGCAAAAACGAAATTTTAATAACGAAAATTGGTCACTTTGCTATTTATGTTTTTATGTTTGTAATGCCAATTTCTGGATACTTAATGTCTAGTTTTTCATCATATCCGGTAAGTTTTTTTTCAATAACATTGCCCGCCCTTGAGTCAAATATTTTTTTAGCAAAAATATTTAAAGAAACTCACGAAATATCTGCTTTTGCTATTTCAATTATTCTAGCTTTTCATTTTTTAATGTCTTTAAAGCATTCATATCTCGACATTCCAGAAAAAAACATCTTTAAAAGAATGTGGCTTAGTAAGTAACCAAAAAACACAAAAAACAATGAATAAAAAAAATAAAGTTAATTTCGTAAAAAAGTCCGCCTTTACATTGATTGAGCTATCGGTGGTTATTATTATAATTGGGATTTTAATAGCGGGGATATCGGCAGGAGGTGCTTTAATTAAAGGTGCTGAAATAAGATCAATAATGTCTGATGCAAGAACTTATGGAGTTGCAATTAAAGCATATTTTGTTCAGTATGATTCTCTTCCTGGGGACGGAACCAAGGATCCAAAATCCTCTGGATATGTCGGCGACAATGACGGAAAAATAGAATATCAAAGCAAAACTTGTGGTGTTGCTGATGATAGTTGTAAAAGACAGGCTGGAGAAGGCTTTGGTGCGGTTCATACTTTGGGAGTCTTAAGAATGGTTAATCCCTCAATATCAGTTGCTACAACAACTCCTTTTGGAGTTATTGGCGATGCTACTATTACAAGCTTAGTTCCTGGCGTTAACTTTCCTTCTTCAAAAAGAAAGAGCTTGGGTTGGGTTTTTGATAATATTACTGTGCTTGACAAAACAAGAAATGTTGTTGTTCTTACAGGATCTATACCTACATTTCCAGTTGCCTGCTCTTTCGGTAATAATGAATTTTGTAACATGACAAAATATACAAGCGGTTCTGACACTTATTACAGCGGACATAGTACTGCAAATATTGCTAAATATAATGGAATTAGTCCCAAAGATGCCTTTGATATAGATAATAAAATGGATGATGGCATTCCAGACACTGGTAGAATAACCTCTACTACTTATGCTATTACGGGAGATACGGCCTATCTAAATAGCTGTTATAATGATAGCACTAAGCAATATAACAAAGGTGAAGAATTGAAGAATAATTGCTTATTATTCTTCCGCGCCGATAATGCTGATTAGTTTTTGCTTTAGAGTTATGTTAATTAAACGGATATCGATTTATCATGTCCATTGATAATGATTCCAAATTATCTTTGTTGGGATGTTGTTGGCAAGAAAAAACATTTAATCGAAGGCTTGCTTCCGCAATAAAGCAAAATCTTGATATTTCTGATTTTTTGAGTCGGTTACTATCTATGAAAGTCAATAATCCTAACGAAGTCCCCGATTATCTTTATCCTAAAATAAAAAATTGGTTACCTAATCCATTTGATCTTCTTGATGTTGATTTGGCTGTTAAAAAAGTTATTGATTCAATAAAATTAAATAAGAAAATTACTATTTTTGCTGATTATGATGTTGATGGAGCTACTTCTTCGGCTATTTTAAAGCTATTTTTTAGAATGATAAATATTGAAGTTGATGTCTATGTTCCAGATAGAATATTGGAGGGTTATGGTCCAAATTCTCAAGCTTTAATTAATCTTAAAAATCAAGGTACTGATCTTGTTATTACTGTAGATTGTGGAACGGTTGCATTTAAGCCTCTTGAAGATGCAAATAAAGCAGGGCTTGATATTATTGTAATTGATCATCATTTAGGGGTCTATGAAAAACCACTGGCTATTGCCGTTATTAATCCAAATAGAATTGATGAAGATTTTCCTCATAAAAATATTTGTGCTGCAACGGTTTGTTTTTTATTTGTAGTTGCTTTAAATAAGTCATTGCGAGAAATTGATTTTTATAAAAATAATAAAATTATTGAGCCTGATATATTTTACCTCTTAGATCTTGTTGCTCTTGGAACGGTTTGCGATGTTATGCCGTTAACTGGCTTAAATCGAGCCTTGGTTTCTTGTGGGTTAAAAATAATGCAAAAAAAACAAAATCTAGGAATAAAAACAATTATTGACATGGTTAAGCTAAATGAAGATATTAGTAGTTATCATTTAGGATTTATTATCGGACCTAGAATTAATGCTGGAGGTAGATTGGGCGGTTCTCATTTAGGTTCTGAACTTTTATCAACAACCGATGAAAATAAGGCGCTTGAAATTGCTTGTCAGCTTGAAGAATTTAATCTTAAACGAAAAAATATTGAGAAAGCTGTTTTAGATGAAGCGATAGAAAATTTAGAGTCTGGTAAGGGTGGTTTTACCGTTGATGATACTGTGATTTTTGCTGTTGGTAAAGATTGGCATCAGGGAGTTATAGGGATAGTTGCCTCAAGACTCAAGGAAATTTATAAAAAGCCAGTTGCGGTAATTGCGATTGATTCTGCTTTAAATAAAGCAAAAGCATCTTGTCGCTCAATCAATGAAATTGATTTTGGGCTTGAGATAATTAATGCAAAAGCACTTGGAATTTTAATTGATGGTGGAGGTCATAAAATGGCAGGAGGCTTTTCAATAGAGCCAGAAAAAATTAAGATTTTTCATCATTTTATATGCAGTAATTTGCAAGAAAAAATTAATATAATTTTAAGCAGAGATGTGCGGGAATTTGACTTAGTGGTTGATGCAATGGAGATTGATCAAAATTTCGCCGAAGAGTTAAAAATTTTAGAGCCTTTTGGGTCGGGAAATTGTAAACCTAAATTAAAGATAAAAAATTTAGTTAAAATAAAATCCAATTTAATTGGTAAAAATTTAGAACATATTAGTTGCACTTTTGCAAATTCTTCGAACATTGGTTTGCATAATTATATTCAGGCTGTATGCTTTGGAATGGCAAATAATGAAATTGGTAATTTTTTATTAAACACTAAATATAAGCAAAATTTTGATGTAATTGGTTCAATCAGCATCAATAATTGGATGGGTTTACAAAAAATACAAATTGCAATTGAGGACATAATATTAAATAATTGAAATTTAAAAAATAAAAACAAAAAATGACAAAAACCGCTTTAATCACAAGCTCCGCAAAGAGGGTCGGTAAAAATATTGCCAAAACACTTGCTAAAAAGGGCTATAATATAGCAATTAGCTACAACAATTCCAATAGAGAAGCTTTGGAGCTTAAAGAATATTTAATGGCTAATTTTGAAATTGAGGTTGAGATTTATCATTGCGATCTATCTAATATTGAAAATACAAAAGTTTTAGCTGATTCGGTTGTAAAAAAATTTGGCTCTAGCTGGTCGGTTCTAATAAATAATGGCTCAACTTTTAATAAATCAAAATTTCTTGATGATTTTGATAGTGAGGCTTATTATAATTTTAATGTTCATTTGTTTTCAGCAATGATTCTCGCTAAAAGATTTATAGAAAATGCTAAAAAATATAAAATGAAAGATGTTGATATAATCAATATGATTGATGTTAATATTTTTCATAATCAAACTTCTCATTTTTATTATTTGTTAAGTAAAAAATCTTTAGCTGATTTTACTAAAATGCTTGCATTGGAAGCCTCGCCAATCGCTAGAGTTAACGGCATTTCACCGGGATTTATTTTTGACCTTGAGGGAAATAATAAAAACGAAGAATCTTCCCCTTTTGTAATTAATAAAATATTGGTAAAAAATAAAAATCAAATTGATAATATTTGTCAGACCTTAAATTTTTTGCTTGATAATAAGGCGATTACGGGGCAAATAATTGCAGTTGATAGCGGTGAGGGTGTTAATTTTTAGAAATTAATCAGAAAATAATATGATTAATTAGTTGATTATAAAATTTTTACTTGCAAAATGCCTGCTTTATTAAGCTATCTCAATTAATAGTGTTTTATAAAATTATTATTAACAACCAATAATATTTATCAATATCAAAGACGGTTTAAATAATGAATTCTTTAGCCAGTATCTTAGAAAAAACTCCAATACTCTCGGTTGCAATATTTTTGCCAATTGTTTTTGCGGTTATAACTTTATTTCTTAAATTTAAAAACCCTCGCCATTATTTTTACTACGGTCTTTTTTCTTCTGTGCCAATGTTTCTGTTGTCTTTAAAGCTTTTAAAAGGCTTCGATAAAACAAATAGTTCGTTTCAGTTCGTAGAAAAATTTGCTCTTAATGCTCAATATAAAATTTCTTATTTGCTTGGAATTGACGGCATTTCTCTTTTAATGATATTTCTTACCGTGCTTTTAACTCCAATTTGCTTGGCAATTAGTATTAATTCTATTTCTAGTAGAGTTAAGGAGTTTGTTTTTGCATTTTTATTAATTGAGGGGCTGGTGATTGGATCATTTTGTGCTCTTGACTTATTGCTATTTTACTTCTTTTTTGAAGCGATGTTAATACCAATGTTTTTGGTTATTGGAATTTGGGGGGGGGTAAGTAGAATTTATGCATCTTATAAGTTTTTCTTATTTACCTTGGTGGGTTCTTTGATGTTTTTGATAGCTATTATTTTTATTTACAATAAAGCTGGAACTACTGATATCACAAGTCTTTTTTCAATTTTGCCAATAATCTTCAAAACAAGTCCGCAAATTGAGAAATTATTATGGTTGGCATTTTTCATGTCTTTTGCAATTAAGGTGCCAATGTTTCCTGTGCATAGTTGGTTGCCAGATGCCCATGTTCAAGCCCCAACTGCTGGCTCAGTAATTCTTGCTGGAATTTTAATTAAGCTTGGTGCTTACGGTTTTATTAGGTTCTCGCTACCTTTAATGCCTCAGGCTTCAATCTTTTTTTCCGATTTTATTTTTTACTTAAGTGTGGTTGCGATTATTTATGGTTCTTTGGTAGCATTAATGCAAGAAGATATGAAGAAAATGATAGCCTATTCTTCTGTAGCTCACATGGGCTTTGTTACGATGGGAATTTTTAGCTTTAATCGACAAGGTTTAGATGGTGCGATATTTCAAATGTTGAGTCATGGAATTGTATCCGCAGCTCTTTTTATATGTGTCGGGATTATTTATGATCGTCTTCATACGAAACAAATAAAAGATCTTGGTGGTATAGCGATCAGAATGCCTAATTTTGCTATGCTGGCAATGATATTTGTGATGGCTTCAGTTGGTTTGCCTGCCACTAGTGGATTCGTTGGTGAATTTTTAACAATTATCGGTGTTTTTTCGGTAAATAAATTGATTGCATCGATTGCATCAATTGGTGTAGTTTTGGGAGCTTGTTATATGCTTTGGCTTTATAAAAGAGTGTGGTTTGGTGAAATTAAAAATCCACATATTCAAGCAATTGAAGATGTTGGTAAAACAGAATTTTCTGCTTTGTTCTTTATGGCATTTTTGATAATTTTATTTGGAATTTTTCCTAATACATTGATTCAATATTTTGCTATATCAAGCGAATCAATAGTTTCTGCTCTTAAAATTTCGTTAGAATGTCATAATAAAATATAAAATAATCAATATGTTTTTTAGCAATATAATTCCAACTTCAATTATTCCCGAGATATCAATATTCTGTGGTGCATTATTTATATTGCTATGGGAAGTTTTTTTCTCTAAAAATCATAATTCAAATTTAATCAATAAATCAGTTAATAAAAAAGTAATTATACCATATCTGTTATCGCTTTCTTTTGTCGGTTTTGCTATATTTATACTAATTTCAAATTTTCAATCCCCTACTTTTGTTGAGGTAAACAATATAGATTCCAGTGGTTCTGTGGGTTGGTTTTTTAATCAAATGTTTGTTAATAAACAGTCTTTGATGTTGATAAAAATAATTGCCTTATCTATCTTGTTCTTGCTGTTAATTGCCTCTTTTGATTTTTTAAAAACCATTCCAACAATAATTGGTGAGTTTCTTGCCTTGCTGATGTTGGCAACGGTTGGGGGTTTGTTATTAATTTCTGCTCACAATTTTTTACTTTTTTATCTTGCATTAGAGTTGCAGGGTTTATCTTTATATCTACTCGCATCTCTTAATCGTCGTTCTGCTTTTGGTCTTTCTAAGATAGATGTAGCCGAAAATAATATTGCCAGCGAGGCTGGTCTTAAATATTTTATTCTTGGATCGGTTGCCTCTGGAATGTTGCTGTTTGGAATTTCTTTAATTTATGGATTCTCTGGAAATATTGACTTCGGGGTGATTAAAAAAATCTTTTCTGAGAGTCGGTTGTTTGATAAGTCGGTTGTGTCAATAGCGAATCTTGAGAATCCTCAAAATCAGTCTTTTGACTATATTTACAATTCTATCGTTCCAAATGGGGTTGAAAATAATCTTCCTGTCGCTATGTTGTTTGGGTTGTTGATGGTTATTACCGCGATGTTTTTTAAAATCTCTTCTGCTCCTTTCCATCTATGGTCGCCAGATGTTTATCAAGGTTCTCCAACTTTTATTACCTCTTTTTTTGCCACCATATCAAAAATATTTTCTGTAATTGCTCTTTGCAGAATACTTGAAATCGCCTCTGTTAATCCTTTAATTTGGCTTTCAATTAAAGAAATTATTATCTTAATTGCTATAATTTCTTTAGCTGTTGGTGCATTTGGAGCAATAAAGCAGAATAATTTTAAGAGGCTTTTTGCTTATAGTTCAATTGCTCATATCGGCTTCATTTTATTGGCGACAATTGCGGATTCATCTTTTGCAAGATTCAGTGTAATTATATTTTATCTCTTGATTTATGGTATGCTTTGTTTAGCTGGTTTTTTAATGTTGTTGTTAACAAATAACAAAGATAATTCCGATAGATTCTTGACTATAAATAATCTTGCTGGGATTTCTAAAAAAAATCCATTATTTGCCTTTAATTTTTCAGTGATAATGTTTTCAACCGCTGGCATTCCTCCTTTGGCAGGATTCTTTTCAAAATTGCTGGTTATAGATCAGTTGATAAAATCAAATTTGGTAATTGTTGCGGTTATTACGATTTTATTTACTTTAGTTTCTGCTTATTATTATCTTAGAATAGTAAAAATAATTTATTTTGATGATTTAAGTAAAGAGACTGTAGAAATAAAAAAATTTTCTCAATCTTTTTTAATTCATTTAGTTGTTTCACTTATAGTATTTGTAAATATCTTCTTCCTGCTATATTTTGAGAAATTATCACAAATTATTAATAACCTTAAATAAAATTTAAGGTTAATTTAACACCATTTTATTGTTATGTAGTCTTGAAATATAGGCTTTTTTGTAATATTTATTCTCTATAAAATGATTCCCTTAATTTCAAAATTTCAATCCAATGTTATCAATGGTGAAATAACTGTTCCGGGCGATAAATCAATTTCGCATCGATCTTTAATTTTTGCCTCTCTTGCCAATGGAGTTAGTAAAATTTACAATCTCCTAGAGGGGGAAGATGTGGTTCACACTGCAGAAGCTCTAAAATCAATGGGAGTTGAAATTATAAAATATGAAAATTACTGGCAGGTTAATGGTAGTGGTGTTGCTGGTCTTTGCGAGCCTGCCAATATTCTAGAAATGGGAAATTCTGGCACGGGTGCTCGTCTTTTAGCTGGTTTAGTTACTCCTTATAATTTCGTTAGTTTTTTTAGTGGCGATTCTTCTCTTAGAAAAAGGCCAATGGCGAGGATATTTGAGCCAATAAAATTATTTGGAGCTAATATTGTTGCTCGTCAAAATAATCTAATGCCTTTTGCTGTAATTGGCAATGGAAATGCATTGCCAATAGAGTATAAAATGAAGACTGCATCCGCTCAAGTAAAGAGTGCTATATTGCTTGCATCCCTTGCTACTCGTGGTAAAACGATTATTATTGAGCCAGAGCCTTGTAGAGATCATACAGAAATAATGATGAAGAATCTTGGTCTTGATATTAAAATTGAAAAATTCGAATTAAATCAGAAAATTGCTAATAAAATTTCTTATACTGGTTTGCAAGATTTTCAAGCTCGCGATATTTCAATAATTGGCGATATATCTTCTGCGGCATTTTTTATTGTTGCTACCATTATTTCTCCTAATTCAAAAATCACAATTAAGAATGTTGGGGTTAATCCTTTGAGAACTGGCATTATAACCACCTTATTGGAAATGAATGCAAATATTGAATTAATTAATCGAAGAGAAGTTGCTGGTGAGTTGGTTGCTGACATTGTGGCGGAATCTAGTAATTTAAAGGGAATTGAAGTTCCAGCTTCTCGTGCTTCCTCAATGATTGACGAATATCCAATCTTGTCAATCGCTTCTGCAAATGCTAAAGGAATCACTAAAATGAATGGCCTTGCCGAATTAAAAGTAAAAGAGAGTAATCGCCTTACTCTAACTCAAGAAAATCTTGTTAATTGTGGGGTTGATGCCAAAATAGAAGGAGATTCTCTGCTAATTAAGGGCGGGATTATTCAGCCAAAAAATCAAGTTCAGGTCAAAACTGCTATGGATCATCGTATGGCAATGTCTTTTTTAATTATGGGTCTAAAAATAGAAAAGGGCATTAAAATTGACGATTCATCGATGATTTCTACTAGTTTTCCTAATTTTCTTGATTTATGTCGACAGCTATCTATTAAATTTGAAGAGCCCAATAAGTAAAATCAACTCATCTAAAGTATTATTAGTTATTTAGTCAGAAGAATTGGGATCAATAGCTTGTTTTATTGAATAAATATTGATTTAGCTTTTTATTTCACTTTCAATAATTCTTTTTATTTCTGCAAAATTATCTATATTAAGCTCGCCAAGGTAATGCTTGATAATTTCTCCTTGTTGATTCGTTATTATTGTTTCAGGAACCGCACTAAGATTAATTAGTTTACCAAGTGAGTTTTTTGAATCTAGGGCAACCTTATGATAATAATTTCCGTTACTATTTAAAAAAACAAGGACATTTTCTGGAAGATCTCGCCATGCAACCCCAAATATAGCGACTTTTTGATGATATGTTTTTTGACTATAAATTTCTCTTAATTCTTTAATTAAATGATGTTCTTTACTGCATACAGCGCACCAAGAGGCAAAAAAATTAATGACAGAAATCTTGCCATGCAAATCTTGATTGGAAAATTTATTTTCTAGAATTGAAGAGGGATTTTTTAAAATATTTTTATTGCTAGTAATAGGAATTAGTGGTAATTGAAAATCTGGAAATTTTATTAATGTTTTTTGAAGTTGATTATTTTGTAGAAAATTATTTTTATTATCACTTTTAATTATAGAGATTGCTAAAAAAATAATAATTATAGCTAGAATAATTAAAGGAGTTAAGTAGATTTTGTTTTTTATCATTTGATTAAATGGTTGATTATGTAATATGATGATATTTTATAAGGCTTATTTTTTTATATATTTTATTGAGAAGCTTTATTATTTGCAAAGAATCATATTTCGTTATTTTTTGATTTCAATAATTTAAAATATTTATGAACAATAATTTTAATTTTTTATTGCAGGGTTGTGATGGCTCTGCTCGCTTAGGTTTGATAAATACTGCTCACGGACAAATCAAAACACCTGCCTTTATGCCTGTTGGTACTGCTGCTACCGTTAAGGCAATTAAAAATGTTGATATTGTCAATTCTGGTGCCGATATAATTCTTGGCAATACTTATCATTTAATGCTTAGACCGGGGGCTGATTTAATTGAAAAAGCTGGCGGGTTGCATAAATTTATGAGCTGGAACAAGCCTATACTCACTGATTCTGGTGGTTTTCAGGTTATGTCTCTGTCAAAAATTCGTAAAATTAATGATGATGGTGTTGAATTTTCATCGCATATCGATGGTGCAAAATATTTTGTAACTCCTGAAAAATCAATTTCGATACAACATCAATTAGGGGCTACTATTACCATGGCTTTTGACGAATGTATAGCCTTTCCTGCTAGTTACGAAGATAGCAAGAAGGCAATGATTCGTTCAATTGATTGGGCTCTTCGTTCTAAAAATAATTTTATTATTAGAAGTGGCTACGGGTTATTTGGTATCGTTCAGGGCGGGGTTTATCGTGATTTAAGAGAAGAATCTGCAAAACAATTAATTGAGATTGGTTTTGATGGATATGCAATTGGCGGTTTAGCAGTCGGCGAGGGGCAAGAAATAATGTTTGAAGTTTTGAATTATCTTCCTGCGATTTTGCCAGAAGATAAGCCTCGTTATTTAATGGGGGTTGGAAAGCCTAGTGATATAGTTGGTGCAGTTCTAAGGGGTGTTGATATGTTTGATTGTGTTATTCCTACTCGTTCAGGCAGAACTGGACAAGCTTTTACTAGTGATGGAGTTGTAAATATTCGTAATGCAAAATATCGCGACGACTTTTCTTCTCTGGATTCTGATTGTAATTGTTATGCTTGCATCAATCATAATAAAGCTTATTTACATCATTTGGTTAAGTCTAACGAAATACTTGCCTCAATGTTATTAAGTGAGCATAATATTTTTTATTATCAAAAATTGATGCTAAATATTCGTCATCACATTTCTAATAAAACCTTTACTGACTTTGCTAAAAGTTTTGTTGATAGAAGTTTAATGGATAGGAGTTGTTGATGGCATTGAATCAGGGGGCAAATTTTTTTTACTACTTATTGATTTTGCAAGTTTTCTTCTTGTGTTTTAAAAAATATTGCTTATATATTTTGTAAATAATATTTTTTAACTAAAAATTATATAAAATTTTAATGATTGTAATTATTCTTAGCATTTGCTCCAAAACGAGAATCTGTTTCAATTGTTTTTTAAATTAAAAAACAAAAGCTATTATCAAAAAATATTTAAATGAACCTAGTTCTTTTGCTCAATGATTTGTAATTGAGTGTAATTAAAGCTAATTAGTTTGCTTTATTAAAAAGAAGTAAAGATTTATAAATCTGGTTGTTTGGCTAAAAATATTAGAGTCTAAATATAAAATAACAAAAAATTTAATAATATATGGAAAATAAAGAAACTTCGTCTGAAAATAATTTTTATATTAATCAGCATCATACCGAGATGACTGGCAAAATAGCTAGCATTAAAATTGGTATTAATGAAAAGAGTGTGGAATATATATCTGGATTTCTCTCTCAATTAAGAAAAACTTCTAGCAAATCTTATCTTAAAATCGCTCGTTTAGTTAAATTTGTTTGTTACAAGAGAGAGTATTTTGATCTTCTTATAACTGCATCTGGTTTAGATGTAAATCAAAAAGTTGAGCTTGGAAGAGAATATCAAGGAAATAACAGAATATCAGATCGTCCAAAAGTTACGATGATAGGAAACAAAACATCAATAGGAAAAGAAGATAATATTGACACGGTGTGGATAGAAAGAGTTATGAATTACGATCAGTATGTCGAATTTTGCAAACAAAGAGATGATCTATATGACAGCTTTGATTCGGTAAAAAAACAAGAAAAAATAGGCTAGAATCTTTTAAGAAATAAAGATTTTGGTAAGATTTAATTTATCAACATCTTTTTTCTTTTTTGTAAAAAATTCATTTTATTAATTAGCTTTTAATTTTATCAATCAATAGATTGATCTGTTGTTCGCAAGCTAATTGTGTGGATATTAGTTTTTTAATTAGTTTGTAAGAATGTATTATTGTGGCATGGTGTTTGTTGCCAAAATAATTGCCAATTTGACTTAGACTTAGATTTGTTAATTCTTTAGTTAGGAAAATGGCAATTTGTCTAGCTCTTACGGTGTTTTGCATTCTGCTGCTGCTTATCATGTCATTTAATTTGATGCCATAAAATTCTGCTACTATTTTTTTTATTTTATTAACATCATTTACTGCTACAGGATTTTTTATTTGAGTGTAGTCTTTTAATATTCTGTAAGCACTTTCAATGTTGATTTCTTGATTTAATATCACCTTTTCTGCAATGATTTTCTTTAATGCACTTTCAAGATCGCGAATATTGGCAGTTATGTTTTTAGCAAATAACTCTAATACATCTTGTGGAATTATTGGTGCATTTTCTTTTTCGAAATGCTGTATTGCCTTAGCTTTTATTATAGTTAGACGATCTTGATAATCAGCATTGCGAAAATTTATAACCATTCCTCCGCTAATTTTAGATTTTAGTTTTTCATCAATATTTTCTAGATCATTAGGTGCTCTATCGCAAATTAAAATTACTTGTTTGTTGTCGTCAACTAAAGAATTAAAGCTATTCATGAACTCTTGTTGAGTGCTTTGTTTGCCGGCAATAAATTGAAGATCATCTACTATTAATACATCAATAGACCTCATCTTTTCTTTGAACGATATTAATTCGTTGCTTCTTATTGATTGAACGAAATGAAACATGAATTTTTCGGCAGATAAATAAATAACCTTTTTATTTTTGTTTTTTTCTTTTATTTCCCATGCAATAGCTTGACCTAGATGGGTTTTGCCCATGCCTACGGAGCCGTGAATAAATAAAGGAATATTGTCATCAAAAATTTTATTTTGCTCCTTAAAGCCAGAGGCTATTTTTGCCATTGACACAGCCAATTTATTATATTGAGCCGTTATAAAATTTTTAAAATTAAAGCGAGGGTTTAAATCTGTGCCAAATGCAAATATATTGTCATATTTGGATATACTTTTAACTTTTCCGCTAGATTGAGCCTCTTGATTGTTGCTTATGCTTTCTTTTGTTTCTGCGGTTTTCTTTTTTGTTAAATGAATTACACTAACTTTTTTAATTTTTGGATTGATTTTTTGAGCAATTTTTTTGAGGTTAATTTTTGATTTTATTTCAACAAACTCTCTAATTATCCAGTCTCTTAAAAATTTTGAACTTGCAACCAAAATTAATTCACTCTCGGTTATGGTATGTATAGTAAGGGTTGAAAGCCATTTTTTAGTTAATTCTTCGCCAAATTCTTCGCAACAAATATTGATTAAATTACTAAGAAATTCCGAGTCAGTTTTTGTTTCTAAATTTTGTTCTGTTTTTATAGAGTTTTCCATTAATTAATCTTTTGTTTTGGCTTTAATATTGATGAGCCCTTTTAAGGGATAAATTATTATATTTTAGAGTTGATCTAAATACTTGTTAGTTGATAATAATCTATTGACCTTGTGAAGCGGGCTTCTTTATTATTTTGTAATTGTTAAACAATAAACAATTTTTATATATTTTTTCAGAGACAGATTTTTTGAGATATTTTTTAAACTGTAAAGTTTTTTATTTGCAAATTTTGAAAATAAACTGCTTGACACTAATTGCCTCAATAAATTAAGGCGGTTTATTTTTTTATTATTGCAAATAATAGGTTGCTATTGATAATTTGTTTTTTTAAATTACTATTTGCCTAGTTGCATTTTTTTAAAGTCAATAATATCTAGTAATATCTTAAATTTTCATTATTTAATTCAATGATTTTATCATTTTTTGCTTTATTTTTTGCTTTATATTTAGCAAAAATCTTAGAAAAAAAACTAACTTATCAACAGGTGAAGTCTAAAATTAAAAGGCAAATTAATTTCAAGTCTCGTTCTTTGCCAATTCATTACTCTTATTGTTTTTCAATTTGGGCATTATTGTTGTTAATTTCGCTATATTTATCAGGAATAAACGGCTATCTAATTATTTCTATTTCCCTAACCGCATCCTTTACAATCTTCTTTGCAATATATCGTTTTCGCGATCAATTCAATGCGAAAAGCCATTTAGATTGGTTATTTAGAAAATCTCTTTTATTGAGTGCTACAATCGGAATTCTTATTACTTTGGCAATAATGATGGCAATATTTGGAGAGGCTGGTAAATTTTTTAAATTAATAGCTTGGCAAGAGTTCTTTTTTGGTACAAAATGGAATCCACAGTTAGCAATGAATAGCGGTCAAGAAGTTGCAAAATCTTCATTTGGGGCTGTTCCAGTGTTTTTAGGAACCATTTTAATAACTTTAGTGGCAATGTTTATAGCTGTTCCAATTGGTATAATGGGGGCAGTTAATTTAACTTTATATTGCAAATCTTCAACTCGCGATCTGCTAAAACCAATTCTGGAAATTTTAGCGGGGATTCCAACGGTTGTTTATGGCTATTTTGCTGTTATTTTTATCGCTCCAATTTTTAAATTATTTTTTGGATTTTTAAATATTGAGATTGCTTCAGAAAGTGCTTTATCTGCTGGTTTTGTAATGGGGATTATGATAATTCCTTTTATTTTATCTTTAACTGATGATGCAATAAATTCGGTTCCTAAATCTTTATATGACGGTGCATTGGCAATGGGTAGCACTAATTATGAAATGATATCGAAAGTTATCATTCCTTCGGCAATGCCTGCTATTATTGGTTCGATAATTCTTGCTGTTTCAAGAGCAATTGGCGAAACAATGATTGTTGTCATGTCGGCTGGGTTGCTTGCAAAGATGACTTTCAATCCACTAGATTCAGCCACCACTGCCACCGCTCAAATTGTTAGTTTATTGTCTGGAGATCAAGAATTTTCTAGCTCTAAAACTCTTGCTTCATTTGCTTTGGCATTAACTCTTTTTGTGGTAACTTTTATTTTTAATATTTTGGCTTTAATTGTGATCAAAAAATATCAAAAGAAAAATGGATAAAAGAAATGCTATAAAACTAGCTATAAGCCTTAAAAATAGGCATCGTAGCGAAAATAGATTTAAAATTGCCAGTCATTTGGCGATTCTATTTTCAATATCTTTTTTGTTTATAATGATTGTTTCTGTAGCCTTAAAAGGTTATAGTGCTTTTTTTTCAACTAAAATAGCTATGGAAATCGATGTTGATTCGGTTCTTAACAGCGGAAGTAAGCCCGATTATCGTTTTGCAATAAGAAATGCCTTAAATGAAAAATTTGCCGAAGATCTTGCAAAATGTAATTGTGGTTTTAACGATATCTATCAATTGTTTAGTAAAAATGCGGCAGTTGAATTATATCAACAAATTAAAAAAAATCCCTCTTTAGGGCAAGGAAGAAGTGTTTTTTGGTTAAGTGCCTCCGCAAAAGTTGATGCTTTTTTTAAACACCACGATGCTTCAAAGCTCAATAAACAGCAAATACAATGGTTATTGCAATTTATACAGGAAAGCAAAGTAAAGACATTTTTTAATTATCAATTTTTACTGGGTGGCGATTCAAGAGAGCCAGAGATAGCCAGTATTGCTGGTAGTTTTATTGGCTCAATAATGACAATCGTTATATTATTAATATTTTCTTTTCCAATTGCGGTGGCATCGGCATTTTATCTAGAAGAATTTGCTTTAAAAAATAAATTAACTGATTTTATTGAAATAAGTATCAATAATTTGGCAGCAATACCTTCAATTATTTATGGATTATTGGGTTTAGTAGTTTATTTGCAAATTTTTCATTTGCCTCGTGCTTCAACTTTGGTGGCGGGCTTTACTTTGTCGATGTTGGTTTTGCCAGTGATAATAATTTCAACTCGCAATACCATAAGATCAATTCCTAATTCAATTAGAGATGGTGCTATTGGTCTTGGGGCATCAAAAACCCAGCTAATAATTCATCATTTATTGCCTTTGTCAACTCCAGGAATTATGACAGGAACAATTTTGGCAATTTCTCGTGCCTTAGGAGAAACCGCTCCATTGTTAATGATAGGAATGATTGCATTTATTGCTGATTTTCCTCAAAATTTTTTAGAGCCAGCAACGGTTATGCCAGTTCAGATTTATTTATGGTCAGACAGTGCAGAAACAGGATTTATAGAAAAAACTAGTGCCGCAATAATGTTGCTAATTGGCTTATTGATAATACTTAACTTAACCGCAATTATTTTGCGAAAAAAGTTTGAAAAAAAATGGTGATATTAAGTTTGCTTATTTAAAAAAATATAATGTAAAATTAAGATAGCTATGTTTTTTAAATATAACATTAACTCTAAATATATTAAATAAATGAAAATAGGTTTAACTGGTATTACAGGTAGAATGGGTAGAGAAATAGCGCTAACCATAATTAATGATGGAATGGTTGAGCTTTCATCTGGATTAGTTCGAAATAACAGCAATCTTGATAATCAAGATTTAGGAGAATTTTTGGGTTATCCTAAATTGGGAGGTAAAATTTTTTCTGATATTGAGAAATTTGTTGAAAATTGTGATGCGGTGATAGATTTTTCATCTCCCGCATTAAGTATAAAAATTGCTGAACAGTGCTCAGTTCAGAAGAAAATAATGGTTTGTGGCACTACGGGTTTTGAAAATAATGAAAAAGAGCGGTTGGTGAATTTTGCTAAAAATTGTCCAATTATATGGTCGGCAAATATGTCGATTGGAGTTAATGTCCTAATGAATTTAATTGAAAAGGCTTCCTCAATATTAAGGGAAGATTTTGATGTTGAGATATTTGAAATGCATCACCGTAATAAAGTTGATTCTCCTTCTGGAACTTCTTTATTGCTTGGTTCAGCGGTTGCAAAAGGTAGAAATGTTGATTTATCACAAATGGCACAAATGGCAAGAGTTGGCAATAGTAATCGTAGAAAAATTGGCGAAATAGGTTTTACTGCTCTTAGAGGTGGAGATGTAGTCGGAGATCATCAAGTTATATTTGCAGGAGATGGCGAAAGAATAGAATTTGTCCACAAAGCCTCAAATCGCAATATTTTTGCTAAAGGAGCTATAAGAGCTGTAATTTGGGCAAGTGTTAAGTCAAATGGCTTTTACTCGATGAGAGATGTTTTAAATTAAAAATTGCTAAATGTCTAAAAATCAACTTAATCTAATTGAGTATTTAGAAAAATATTTTCAAAATAAGGTTGAGAGCTTTTTTTTAGACATTAAGCCAAAAGATGTCTGTGTTGCTTTATCTGGAGGTTCTGATTCTCTTGCTTTAACGGTTTTATTAAAAAAATTTTGCGATATTCATAAAATCAATCTTTGGGCTGTGACTATTAATCATAATTTTCGCCAAGAGTCGACAGAAGAAGCTGTTTCTATTCATGAATTAATGCTAAAATTAAATATCTCTCACCATATCATTGATATTCCTAAAAAAAAGGTTCCCAAAGCTAATATTGAAGGAAATTTAAGAAAGATGCGATATCAATTATTGACAGAATTTTGCAATAAAAATAAAATTAAATTCTTGTTTTTAGGTCATCAAATTGACGATGTTGCAGAGAATATTATTATTCGTTTATGGAGAGGTAGCGGAATTGATGGAATATCATCGATTGCTGAAATTTTTTATCAAGAGCGAGTGGCGATTTTAAGGCCTTTATTATCAATATCTAAAATAGATTTACAGCAATATTTAATAAATAAAAATATTTCATGGTATGAAGATAAATCAAATCAAGAAGATATTTTTTTAAGAAATAAAATAAGAAAATTTATCAATAGTTTTGAGGATAAAGAGTTAATTAAAAAAAGATTGAAAAAAGCAGGAGACGAAGCTTCTGCAATTAGAAATTTTTGCGATGACTTGCTTTTAAAAGAGGCTTGTAAATTTGTTTATTTTAATTCTAGAGGTTATTTTATTTTTGAAAAGGAATGGTTGATGAATCTTCATTTTCATTTATCGATTAAGCTACTTTCATTAATGATAATGGAACTTGGAAACAAGCTCTACAAACCCCGTTTTTCTTCTGTTGAAAATATTTATAAAATAATTCTAACAAATAATTTTAAGCCTTTTAATATAGGTAATTCTATCGTGAAAAGACTTCCTAAATCTTTATCAAAATTCAATAAAAATAATTTTATTAATCCGATTATCATTTATTGCGATAATTTGATATTGAAAGATGAAAATATTGATTTAGAGATAAAATTAAAAACAATTTTATGTAAAATTTTTAATTAAATTATGAAAATTCAAGCCAATCAAGTTGAAGCCTATATTAAAAATATTGCTAATCAAAAATTAGCGGGATGCTTGTTGTTTGGCAATTATCAGCCTTCGGTAAATCGTCATTTTTTAAATATTGCCAATAAAATTTCTCCAAATTTAAATGATGATTTTTTGGTCGCAGATCTAACAAATCAAAGAATCAAGGAGGAGGGTGAGCAAATTATTTTTGATGAATTTTTCTCGCTTGCGATGCTTGGAGGAAGAAAATTGATTTTAATTCGAGATCTTGAAAAATCTTCCTCCAAAGCTATAGAGAATTTAGTAAAAGATGAAAATTTATTAGATAAAAGCGATAATTTTTTGTTAATAAATGGAGGAAAGCTTGATAAATCAAGTTCTTTGTTAAGAGCAATTGAGGATAGTAAAAATTTTATAGCCATTCCCTGCTATCAAGAATCAGACTATTTAATTAAAAAGCATATTAACCAGTCTATGAAGAATAAAGGAATTAGTTGTGATGCTCAGGTTATTGAATATATTTTTAATGCAACCTCTAAAAACCTTGAAATTATAACTATTGAAGTTGATAAAATCGATTGCTACCTAGAAAATAAAAGACAATTAACCTTAGAGGATGTTAAAAAAATTATAGATTATGATTTTTCTTTTTCGTTAATTGACTTTGCGACAAATTTTGTTAATAGGCGGTTGGAGCTAACAATTTCAAGGCTTGAGAATTTATTAAAAAACGAATATCAGTCAATGGAAATAATTAGATTTTTATCTGGTTATTTGCAAAAATTATATCTGGCAAAAAGCGACAACATCTACAGAAATCAATCTCCAGAAATGTTGGTAAAAAAATATAATATCTTTTTTAAAGAGGCGGATATTTTTGTTAATGATTTAAAATCAACATCTTTTGAGTTTTTAATAGATAAAATGCAAAAAATAAATCAATTGGAGTTCAATTTTAAGAATTTGACCAATTCTTCTCAATTAGGTGAAGCCTTAGTAATTACTAATTCGGTGCTACATATTTTAATTTAAAAAAAATTTTTTTAAAAAAAATGAAATTACTTGTTGACAATAAAAAAAGTAATGTGTATATTATCCAACCTCAACCGATAACAAATTTATTGTTAATTGAAAAATTTTTAAAGAAATTTTTTCTTCAATAAAGTTATCTGTGATATTTTAAATCGTTAATAAATTGTATTTGATTTATCTAAAATTTAGCATTGATAATCTAAATTATTAGATAAAAGCTTTAGTGTATTTGTGACAAAAGTAAAGACGATAGACCAAGTAATTGGCTATCTCTTTTGTTCAATTTTTTGATTCAAAAGAGCTAGTTTAACAAATTCTCAATTTGAGAGTTTGATCCTGGCTCAGAACGAACGCTGGCGGTATGCTTAACACATGCAAGTCGAACGGGCTTAGGGGGCAACTCCTAAGTTAGTGGCAAACGGGTGAGTAATGCAGAGGAATCTACCTAGCAGTACGGAATAACCTTGGGAAACCAATGCTAATACCGTATATTACCGATTCGTCGGGAAAGTTTTTCGCTGTTAGATGAGCCTCTGTCGGATTAGCTAGTTGGTAGGGTAATGGCCTACCAAGGCGATGATCCGTAGCTGGTCTGAGAGGATGATCAGCCACACTGGAACTGAGACACGGTCCAGACTCCTACGGGAGGCAGCAGTGGGGAATATTGGACAATGGGCGAAAGCCTGATCCAGCAATACCGCGTGAGTGATGAAGGTCTTCGGATTGTAAAGCTCTTTTAGTGGGGAAGATAATGACGGTACCCACAGAAAAAGCACCGGCAAACTTCGTGCCAGCAGCCGCGGTAATACGAAGGGTGCTAGCGTTGTTCGGAATCACTGGGCGTAAAGCGTGCGTAGGCGGCTTTGTAAGTCGATTGTGAAATCCCCAGGCTTAACTTGGGAACTGCAATCGAAACTGCTTAGCTTGAATATGGTCGAGGGTAGTAGAATTCCTAGTGTAGGGGTGAAATCCGTAGATATTAGGAGGAATACCGGTGGCGAAAGCGACTACCTAGGCCATTATTGACGCTGAGGCACGAAAGCGTGGGGAGCAAACAGGATTAGATACCCTGGTAGTCCACGCAGTAAACGATGAGTGCTAGTTGTCGGGGTCTTAGACTTCGGTGGCGAAGCTAACGCGTTAAGCACTCCGCCTGGGGAGTACGGTCGCAAGACTAAAACTCAAAGGAATTGACGGGGACCCGCACAAGCAGTGGAGCATGTGGTTTAATTCGATGCTACGCGAAAAACCTTACCAACCCTTGAATCTCAATAGCAGGCTAAGAAATTAGCCCTCGGTTCGGCCGGATTGAAGACAGGTGCTGCATGGCTGTCGTCAGCTCGTGTCGTGAGATGTTAGGTTAAGTCCTTAAACGAGCGCAACCCTCATCCTTATTTGCCATCAGGTTATGCTGGGAACTATAAGGAAACTGCCAGCGACAAGCTGGAGGAAGGTGAGGATGATGTCAAGTCATCATGGCCCTTATGGGTTGGGCTACACACATGCTACAATGGTGGTTACAGCAGGAAGCAATAGAGCAATCTGGAGCAAATCCTCAAAAGCCATCTCAGTTCAGATTGAGGGCTGCAACTCGCCCTCATGAAGTTGGAATTGCTAGTAATCGCGGATCAGCATGCCGCGGTGAATACGTTCTCGGGTCTTGTACACACTGCCCGTCAAGCCATGGAAGCTGTTTCTACCCGAATAGAGTGAGCTAACCGCAAGGAGGTAGCTCTACACGGTAGGAGGAGTGACTGGGGTTAAGTCGTAACAAGGTAGCCGTAGGGGAACCTGCGGCTGGATTACCTCCTTAAAAAATAATGAAGTTACTTTCGGGTAAACTTCCACAATCAATATTCTTGGCTATCGTCTTTACTTTTTTCACAAAAGCAGTCAAATACAATTAACAAAATCTATCACCATTATTTCACTTACTTCCAAATACTTCCAAAATGCCTCATATAATAATAGAGCACTCTTTTAGCCTAGATAATAAGTTGAAAGAAGTGTTGGCTTCTTCTATTATTGAAATATTCGCTAATCAAAAAGAGGGTAATTTTGATGCTGATCAATGCAAAATAAGATTTGATAGCTTTGATCGATATTTAGTTGGCTATTTAAATCAAGATAAGGCGGATTTTATTCATCTTACAGTCAAGATAATGGATGGAAGGTTGCAAGAGATAAAAAACAAGCTAGCAATCGATATTTCTTCTTTTTTGCAAGAATTTTTTAGTGATTTAATTAAAATCAATAAAATAAAAAATAAATCTCGTTGTGATATTAGTGTTGATATTGTCGATATGAATAAATTTTCTTATCAAAAATATCGTTTTAATTAAATTTTTTTAGAAATTAGATGTTAAAAATAATATTTTTAAGCAGTTAATTAAATTTAAATATTTATAATTGTGCCATCTAGAAAAATAAAATCATCTCAAATAAAATCTTCCTTCTTGCTCTTTATAGCTTTTGTAAAATATTTATTCATTCTATTTTTTTTATTACTTGGTGCTTCGTTGATTTTTTTATTTTTATATAAAAATAACGGTCAAGAAACTATAGTCGGTTCAAATATTGATGTGGTTGAAAGTTATATCCCTTTTAATTCTGAAGCTTATCACCAATATGAAAGAATTGCAAATGTATCTCTGCCAAGAAATAAAAAGGGTCTTATTGATTTAAGTGGTGGCTTTGCTCATAATAATCAAATTGATGCATTTAGACATTCTTTTGTAAGTGGTGCCTTTACTCAAAAATATGGAATTTTTGCTGCGAGAATATTGGGTGACAGTAAAGAGCTTTATGATGATATTTTTTATAATCAATCATTGCAAGAAAAAAATATGGATAAATGGAATAATTCATTCGGTAGAAGGATTGGTTTAAAAACTAAAAATCTGAATCAGTTGGGAGATAGATTAAAATTGGCAATTGATAAAAATGAATTAATTTTGAATATTAAGGATAAAAGGAGATATTACTAAATTTCAATTAATACTTGATTTTTATAATAATCAATTAATATTGGCTGCTTTAAATTAGTTTGTTTTAATTAAAAATTGCAATTATAAATAATGTCTAAAATTGTTAATATTAGTGCTAGAGAATTATTAGATTCCAGAGGTTTTCCTACGATTGAAGTAATGACAACTCTTGAAGATGGCTCTGTTGGTAGTGCGATAGCTCCTTCAGGTGCTTCTACTGGCAGTTTAGAGGCTTTTGAATTAAGGGACAATCTTTCTCCTAGATATCTGGGCAAAGGTGTTTTAAATGCGGTTGAGAATGTTAAGAAGATCATTTTTCCTGCAATAGCTGGCTTTGAATCTTGTGATCAAGAGAAAATTGATAATTTGATGAATGAAATTGATGCAACTAAAAATAAATCAAAAATTGGAGCCAATGCAATATTGGCAACATCTCTTGCGATTGCAAAAGCTAGTGCTATATCGCAAAAAATAATGCTGTGCGACTATTTATTTAACAAATATCAAAATTTAATAGGTAATAAAGCAATGAGCTTGCCTGTGCCGATGATGAATATTATTAATGGAGGCAAGCATGCTGATAATAAAATTGATATTCAAGAATTCATGATTATGCCTGTAATCGCTGATTCAATGGCGGATGCAATTAGAATTGGGGCAGAAGTTTTTCATCACCTAAAATTGCTATTAAAAAAATCTGGTCATAATACGAATGTTGGTGATGAAGGTGGTTTTGCTCCTAATTTGGATTCTTCTAAACTTGCTCTTGATTTTATTGCTAATGCAGTTGAAAAAGCTGGCTATAAATTGGGTTCACAAATTTTACTCGCTCTTGATTGTGCTTCGACAGAATTTTATAAAGATGGAAAATACAGTCTGCTTGGAGAAGGCAGGGTTCTCAATAGTGAAGAATTAATAAATTATTACGAAGATTTGGTAAAGCAGTATCCGATATTTTCAATTGAAGATGGTTGTGCAGAAAATGATTATAAAGGCTGGAAAATGCTTACAGAAAGACTAGGCAATAAAATTCAGTTAGTTGGGGATGATCTTTTTGTTACTAATCCGGAAATATTGAAAAAGGGCATTGAAGATGGTTTGGCTAATGCTATTTTAATAAAATTTAACCAAATTGGAACTTTAACCGAAACAATTCAAGCGATTGCAATGGCAAGAGGTAGTGGCTATAATAATATCATCTCTCATCGTTCTGGCGAAACCGAAGATTCAACAATTGCTCATATTGCGGTTGCAACTGATGCTGGGCAAATTAAAACTGGCTCCCTTTGTAGATCGGATAGAATTGCAAAATATAACGAGTTGATAAGAATCGAAGATAATTTTAAAAATAATAACAATTTAATTTCTTATAAATCTTTGGATATTAAAAATTTAATCAAAAGATAGCTTGTGTTAAGTAATACTGATAAAAATTCTAGAACTAGCTTTGTAAATAATGAATTTTTACCCCATCAAAATTGTATGGTGCATATTGAAGATAGAGGTTTTCAATTTGCTGATGGTGCTTATGAAGTTATTTTATTTAAGAATAATAAATTAATAGATGTTGATGCCCACTTAGAAAGGCTAGATAATAGTTTGTCTGCTTTAAAAATCATTAATAATTTTAGTAAAGAATTTTTAATTGATATTGCCATAAAATTATTTAAAGATAATAATTTAAAAGAAGGAACAATTTATTTGCAAATAACAAGGGGTTGCGCTCCAAGATTCCTTTCTGTTCCTAAAAATATTCAACCGACAATAGTTGCAACCGTTAGCCCTTTAAAAGAAAGCGATGAAACAGAGTTTAATAATGGCTATAGTGCAATTATTGAACCTGATCTTCGTTGGCATCGTTGCAACCTAAAAACTACCAGCCTGATTGCTTCTAGTCTTGTTAATCAAAAAGCTAAAGATATGGGTTTTGATGATGCAATAATGTTTAGAGGTGAGTTAGACATAACAGAGGCAAGCTATGCAAATGTTTTTATAGTTGATAATGATAATAATTTGATTACTCGTCAAGCTGATAATCTAATTTTATGTGGCATTACAAGAAATCGCATGATTGAGCTTGCCAAGATTAATAATATCAAGGTTCAAGAGCGATTATTTAAAATAAAAGATTTGTTGCAGGCAAAGGAAATTTTTCTTACCAGTTCAAGCTTAATAATAAGACCAGTTACAAAGGTTAATTATCAAAATATTGATCATCAAATCTCCAATGGTCAAGTCGGTGATATTGCTAGAAAATTAAGGCAATATTATCAAGATTTTATTAATTCCTAAGAATCTTCAATGTCGCAAAATTTACAAAAATTTCAATCTAATATTGATGCTATTTCATCTTTAAAGGCTCCCAAAGGAGTGATGTTTGATTGGGACAATACTCTAGTAGATAGTTGGCCATTAATTCAGATGGCAATTGATAAAACGATGGTGGCAATGAATCGTGAGCCTTGGGGGCTTGAAAAGGTTAGGGATGAGGTTCATAAATCAATGCGAGAATCATTTCCTATAATTTTTGGTGAGAATTGGGAGAAGGCCGGAGAGATCTACACTGAATGCTATCGCGCCAATCACTTGCAGAAAATGTTATTATTGCCGAATGCAAAAGAATTTATAGAATTGCTTGCTAGTAAAAATATATTGCAATTTGTGGTTAGTAATAAAATGGGGAACAGCCTAAGAAAAGAGGTTAAAAATATGAAATTAGATCACTTATTTTTTGCGATAATTGGGGCATGTGATGCAATTGCAGATAAACCTAGTAAGCATCCTGCTGAACTTGCTCTTCTAGGCTGTGATCTCAATCCAAAGCAAGATATGATATGGTTTATTGGCGATACTATCGCCGATATTGAATGTGCGGTTAATGCTGGTTGTCAACCAATTTTATATTGCGATAATATTGATAAAATTTCAAAAACCATTCCTGAAAAAATGCTTACAAGCGATAATTTTATTGATGATTTCTTTAGTTTTGGTAGCAATGAAGATAATTACTTTCTTAAAAAACTACCATTGATTATTGGTTATAATTCTTTGATTAATCTAATTTCATCGATCTAAAATTAAAGCAACTACTATATTTGTTAATTTTATTGGCTATCTATCAGAATTGCCATTTTAAACCGCTCTTATTATATTTATATTTGTTTTTATTTCAACCTCTATATCTAAAAAGTTTTGATTTTTAACATCTGGTGATAATTTTGGGACGGTATAATTATATTTATATTCATCTTCTAAATATAAATTTCAAATAATTTTAAGCTTAATCCAAGCCCAGTAAATGGGCTTACAACACTCCTTCTTGTGTTTTTGGTTTGTAACTTAGTGGTCTTATTATTTTTGTCATATAATAAAATTTCTCTATATAATTTGTAGGAGATTACATTTAGCCCTATTGGTAAATTTTGGTTTTATTTTTAGGTCCAAGAAATTGAATGTTCATAGACAGTGCGGCAAAAAATTATTATCTGCATGACTAAGTGCATAATTTAAATTAATCCCAAACCTAGTTAGGTTTTTATGTTGCGAATCTTTTAAAGTGCAGTAGTCGTAAGAATTTCCTGTTGTCTCCAGAAGAATAGCTTAAATGTCTTTTTAGGTCAAGATCTTATCTTATTAAATTTGCTCCAATAATAAACCCCTCTATTTTTGCAAAAGAATTTTTAGTGCTTGTTAGTAAGATAAAGATGGTTGTGATGATTTTTAGTGATTTATTCATTTTTTGTTAGTTAGTGTATTTTTTTTGGTGCAAAAATTGAGTATTGTTAAATGTAATCTAAATATCGATTGCCAAGATAATAAATATAAAAACTCCCCAAATTATAATAAATTATGTAAGTAAAATATTTTTATTTGGATTTTTTAAAAATTCAAGCTAATTCCAGCTTTTAAAAATTAATAGGGCTTTGCTTTCATGGGTTGCTTCTTTTGTTTTGTTGATATATATATCGGTTTTTATAATTAATTTTTGTGTAATTATATTCTCGATTGAGATAAATATTATCAACTAATTTTAAGCCGAACCCCGTTCCAACAAATGGAGAGTTATCAGTTCCTTTTCCGGTATAGCGAAGATTGCCTTTACTAGGAATATCAAATTTGGATTCTATTTGATAATTGAATAAATTTATACCAACTGGAGCAAATATTGCCAATCTGTTTGCTATTTATATCCTAAATCTGCTTTTACAGAAGTTTGTGATTTAATTGAAATTTCTTATTCAAAATTATTACCTGTAGCCATATCTTTGGTGCTGATGCTGTGAACAGCTAAATCAGGAGTAATAAAAAAGTTTTTATAATTATAGCCATAATTAACATTGGCACCAATACCAATTACAGATGATTTGCCAGATTTTCTAGTGTCTTCTCTTAATGTTTTGTCGATGAATTAATTTTCTTTATATCTCTATTAGCTTTCTATTGCAGAGCTTGACTTTGTTAAATCTAGTCCAGCGAATAAACCCTTTCTTTCTGCGAAAGAATTTTGAGAAATGATTGATATTATTATTGTTATGATAATTTTTTCATATAATAAAAAAAAGTCAACAATATATGAAAGGTAATATAATATTATAT